>DASYQB010000061.1:0-10318 GCA_036005985.1 Candidatus Methylomirabilota bacterium
GGCACCCGCCGGATATCGAGGAGCGGCCAGAGGGCGAAGAGGAGGGTCAGCCCCGTCCCCATGGCCAGACCGGTGACAATGGCGCGCGGTGAGAGCCCTGCGTCGAGGGGCACGGGCATGAGCGGAGTGAGAGCGGGAGCGAGCGCCCACTGCACCGCGCTACCGAGGGCGGCCCCGAGCAGGCTGCCGCCCAGGCCGAGGAGCACCGTCTGGAGCAGGTAGGCCGCGAGCACCTGGCGCCAGCCCGCGCCGAGGCACTTGAGGACGGCGATGGTCTCGAGCTTGCCCCGCACGAAGGCACGCACGCTGGTGGCCACCCCGATGCCCCCGACCATGAGCGCGACGAGGCCGGTGAGCCCGAGGTAGATCGTGAGCTGGTTCCAGAAGCGGCGCACGCCGGGCTGGGCCTGGGTGTAGGTGGTCACGCGCACGCTCGTATTCGTGAGACGCGCGGCGAGGGCGTCCTTGAACACCTCCGCGCTCTCGCCGGCGGGCAGGCGGAAGAGCAGGCGATGACGCACGCGGCTGCCCTGGCGGACGAGATGGGTGCCGTCGAGATCCCGGGCGTGGATGAGCACACGCGGCCCGAGGGAGAAGACACCCACGGCGCGGTCGGGCTCCTGGCGGATGACACCGCTCACGGTGAAGTCACCCTCGCCGATCTTGAGCTGGTCGCCCACCTGGAGGCCGAGGCGAGTGAGGAGGGACTCGTGGACGAGCGCGCGTCCGCCGCCGATCAGCGAGCTGAGCGGAGCCGTCGGGGTGGTGACGAGGTTCCCGTAGAGCGGATAGCCCTGTCCTACCGCCTTGAGCTCGACGATCTGGCTCTTCCCGTCTGCCGCCGACATGGCCACCAGCTCCGTCACGGGCAGCGTGTCTGTCCCCGGCCGGGTGAGCGCAGTCACGATGCCGCTGGCCTCCGAGGAGAGCGCCTGCGCGCTCCTGATCTCCACGTCGCCGCCCATGAGGGCGCGGGCCGATCGTCCCACCGTGCGCTCGAGGCTGGCCGCGAAGCTGCCCACGGCGACCAGCGCGCCGACGCCGAGGGTGATGCAGGCCACGAGGTAGGCGAAGTGCCGGCCCGCCCCGCGCGTCTCGCGCCAGGCCAGCGTGGTCACGAAGCTCCGGCTAGACCGAGCCGCCATTGCTGTGCTCGTCGCCGGCCACGCGGCCGTCCCGGAGGGTGATCACGCGATCGGCGAGGGCGGCGAGGGCCGGATCGTGCGTCACGAGGACGAGCGTGCTCCCGAGGTTGCGATTGAGGGCCACGAGCAGATCGATGATCTGCTTGCCCGTGGCCGAGTCGAGATTTCCCGTGGGCTCGTCCGCGAGGAGGAGGGTGGGCCGCCGCGCCACCGCGCGCGCCACCGCCACGCGCTGCTGCTCGCCTCCCGAGAGCTGGACGGGGTAGTGGTGCGCACGGTCTTCCAGCCCTACCTCGCGCAGGAGCGCGCGGGCCCGGTCGAGGGCATCGGGCTCGCCGCCGAGCTCGAGCGGCACCGCGACGTTTTCGAGAGCGGTGAGGGTCGGGATGAGGTGAAAGGACTGGAAGACGTAGCCGATGGCGTCACGGCGGAAGCGCGCCAGGCCATCTTCGCCGAGGCCCATCAGGTCCACGCCGTTGACGACGATGTCGCCCGCGGTGGGGCGATCGAGCCCCGCGATGAGACCGAGCAGCGTGGACTTGCCGCTACCCGACGGACCGGCGATGGCGACGAACTGACGCGCGGGGATCTCGAGCCAGACATCGGTGAGCACGTTCACGGGCCGGCCGCCGCTCTCGAGACGCATGCCGAGGCTGCGGACGCTGATCATGATGTGTTCCATACTACACATCCAGAGCATCGCCTGCAGGTGGAAGGGCCGGCGGCCGCCCAGCCGGCGTCGCCCGGAACGAAGAGGCGATCCTCCGGTGTGACGGAGCAGGCGGAGAGTCATACTACACTGGCGTCATGTCTTCGCTCGTGGCCGCCTTCCTCGCTTTCCTCCTGTTCGTTCCGTCCGCGGCCGCCGCCGAGCGCGTCATCGTGGCATTCGGCGACAGCCTGACCGCGGGCCTCGGGGTGACCCCGGAGAATTCCTATCCGGCGCGACTCCAGGCGAAGCTGCGCGCCGAGGGCTACGACTACCGTGTCGTCAATGCGGGCGCGTCAGGGGACACCACGGCGGGGGGACTGAGGCGGGTGGACTGGGCGCTCAAGAACAAGCCCGATATCGTCATCGTGGCCCTCGGGGCCAACGACGCCTTGCGCGCCCAGGACCTCGCGTCGGTGCGGAACAACCTCGACGCCATCGTGGCGCGGTTCCAGAAAGCGGGAGCGAAAGTGCTCCTGGCCGGGATGGAAGTGCCGCCCAACTACGGCGCGCGCTACGCGGGGGATTTCCGCAAGCTGTACGTCGAGGTGGCGCGCAAGCGCGGCGTGGCCTTCATGCCCTTCCTGCTCGACGGCGTCGCGGGCAACCCCCCGCTCAATCAGCCCGACGGCATTCACCCCACCGCCGAGGGTTACGGCATCATCGTCGACCGCCTCTGGCCCTACCTCCAACCCCTCCTCACCCACGCAGGCGGCTGAAAAAGGCCCATCTGCATCATTTTGCAACGGCGTTGGGGCGCCCTCGGCCGCACGCTCAACGTACAGGGAGTACGCCTCGCGTGCGGCCGTCGGGCGTCGCCTCGCATCTGGACCCTTTTGAGCCGCCTGCAATTAGTCGCGGCGGCCGCCCATGAAGCGCAAAAGGAAGAGGAAGAGGTTGATGAAGTTGAGATAGAGGGAGAGCGCACCGAGGACGGCATACGAGCGGAGCTTGTCCTCGGGAATGGAAGTAGCCATCTGGCGGAGGCGCTGAGCGTCCCACGCGGTGAGGCCCGTGAACACGATGACGCCCACCACGGAGATCAGGAACTCCAGGGCGGCGTTCTTCCAGAACATGCCCACCACCGAGGCGAGGACGAGGCCAACGAGTCCCATGAAGACGAACTGGCCCATGCCGGCGAGGCTTCGCGAGGTGGTGGTGCCGTAGAGGGCGAGGGCACCGAACATCCCCGCCGTCACCACGAAGGTGGTGGCGATGGAGGCGCCCGTGTAGGCGAGAAGGATCACGGACAGGGTGACTCCGGTGAGCCCGGAATAGAGGACGAAGAGCCCGGTGGCCGTACCGGGCGCAAGCCGATCGACGCGGGCGGAAAGGAAGAAGACGACGCCGAGCTGGGCGAGGAAGAGACCAAGGAAGACGAAGTGATTCGAGACGAGAGCCCCGATGAGAGCGGGGGACGCCGCGATCGTGTAGGCCACGAAGGCAGTGATACCGAGACCCACGAACATCCAGCCATAGACGGCGCGGAGGAAGCTGGTGACGCGCTCTGCCGCGGCGGCGGATGTGGGGAAGGCGGATGATCGATCGAGTGGATCCATGGCATTCCCTCCTTTGGACGGCAAGGATACAGCATGCGGAGGCCGCCGCGGGTAGTTGATTCGCACGGCGCTATCGCCTACCATGACCATGCAGCCCGTCCCCGACCGTGAAGTGAACGCCACTCCAACAGGGGGTCCCATGGCTACACCGTCCCAGGGCTTCTCTCTGGATGCGAAATTCACTCAGGAGTCGGGTCGCATCTATCTCTCGGGCATCCAGGCCCTGGTTCGGCTTCCCCTCGATCAGCACCGCGCCGACAAGCGTCGCGGCCTCCGTACCGCCACCTTCATCTCGGGCTACCGCGGATCGCCCCTCGGCGGCTTCGACCAGACGCTGGAGCGTGAGCGAAAGCTGCTGGAAGCCCACCACGTGGTGTTCTCGTCGGGGCTCAACGAGGATCTCGGAGCCACCGCGGTGTTCGGCAGCCAGATGGTGGGGCTCTTCCCGCGCCCGAAGTACGACGGCGTGCTCGGCATGTGGTACGGCAAGGCGCCCGGCGTGGACCGGACGGGCGACGCCTTCAAGCACGCGAACTACGCGGGGGTGGGCAAGAACGGCGGTGTGCTCGCCCTGGCGGGCGACGATCCCGTGTCCAAGTCGTCGACGCTGCCCAGCCACTCGGAAGTCGCGCTCTACGACGCCCTCATGCCCACGATCTTCCCCGGCAATGTCCAGGAGATCCTCGACCTGGGCCTGCACGGCTTCATGCTCTCGCGGGTCTCCGGCCTGTGGGTGGGCATGAAGATCGTGACCAACGTCGCCGACGAGGCGGGCACGGCCGAGGCCTCGCCCGAGCGCGTCAGCCCCATCGTTCCGACCATCGAGCTGGATGGCCGGCCCTTCGAGCACCTGATCAACGTGAACTTGATCCCGCCCTATGGCCTGGACATGGAGCGGACCCTGCACCACGCGCGGCTCGAGCTGGCCAAGCTCTACGCGTACGAGAACAAGCTCAACCGCATCGTCGTGCCCACCCCGGACGCCTGGCTCGGCATCATGACTACGGGCAAGACCTACTACGACGTCCGGCAGGCCCTCGTCGAGCTCGGGCTGGGCGACGAGGAGCTGCGGCGTCACGGCATCCGCATCCTCAAGATGGGGATGCTCTTTCCCATGGAGCCGCGGGTGATGCGCGAATTCGCCCAGGGCCTCGAGGAGATTCTCGTCGTCGAGGAGAAGCGCGCCTTCATCGAGATGTTCGCCAAGGACACCCTCTACGCCATGCCGGACCGGCCCCGCATCGTGGGCAAGCGCGACGAAGAGGACCGGTTCCTCGTGCCCATCGTGGGCGAGCTCGATCCCGACACGATCGCGCGGGCCATCGCCAAGCGCCTCGCCCGCAAGATGCGGGTGGATTCCGTCGAGGCGCGCATTCGCCACATCGACGAGCTGAAGCACCGGCCGAAGTCGCTGTCGCTGGCCCGGTCGGCCTATTTCTGCTCGGGCTGCCCCCACAACCGGTCCACGGTAGTGCCCGAGGGCTCGGTGGCCGCCGCGGGGATCGGGTGTCACGGCATGGCCATGGGGATGGACCGCGGCATCATCGGGGTGACCCACATGGGCGCCGAGGGCGCGCAGTGGGTCGGCATCTCCCCGTTCACCGAGACGACGCACCTCTTCCAGAACATCGGCGACGGCACCCTCTTCCACTCGGGCAGCCTCGCCATCAACTACGCCATCGCCGCCGGCGTCAACATCACCTACAAGATTCTCTACAACTCCGCGGTGGCCATGACGGGGGGGCAGGATGCGGCGGGGGCCTTGCCCGTGCCCGCGCTCACCCGGCGCCTGGAAGCGGACGGGGTGAAGCGAATCATCATCACCACCGACCATCCCGAGAACTACAAGGGCGTGTCCATTGCCGGCAACTGCGAGGTCTGGCACCGCGACCGCCTCCTCGAGGCCCAGTCGGTGCTCGCGGCGGTGCCCGGGGTCACCGCGCTCATCCACGACCAGCAGTGCGCGGCGGAGAAGCGGCGTCTGCGCAAGCGCGGGCGGCAGGCCGACCCCCAGACGCGCGTGTTCATCAACGAGGCGGTGTGCGAGGGCTGCGGCGATTGCGGCAAGAAGTCGAACTGCCTGTCCGTCCAGCCGGTGCAGACGGAGTTCGGCCGGAAGACGCAGATCCATCAGTCCTCCTGCAACAAGGACTATTCGTGCCTGCTCGGGGACTGCCCATCCTTCCTCACCATCGAGCCGATCGGCGAGCCCGCGAAGAAGCAGAAGCGTCTGACGCCCCTCGAGGCCGAGCTGCCCGAGCCGGTGCTGCGGGTGCCCCGCGACGGCTTCGCCCTGCACATGATGGGCATCGGGGGCACCGGGGTGGTCACCGTCAATCAGATCCTCGGCACGGCGGCCATGCTGGACGGACGCGACGTGCGGGGGCTCGACCAGACCGGGCTGTCCCAGAAGGGCGGGCCCGTGGTG
Source organism: Candidatus Methylomirabilota bacterium (assembly GCA_036005985.1). Lineage (GTDB taxonomy): Bacteria > Methylomirabilota > Methylomirabilia > Rokubacteriales > CSP1-6 > AR37. The sequence continues at coordinate 5,842 of DASYQB010000061.1, forward strand.
TCCGACCTGCGCATCGACTCCCGGCCCATCGAGATCTCCAACAAGGTCTCAGCGGGCGGCGCCGATCTCTACCTGGGCTTCGATCTCCTCGTGGCCACCGATCCCGTCAACCTCGACAAGGCGGAATCCGGGCGGACCATCGCGGTGGTGTCGACGAGCAAGATTCCCACCGGACGCATGGTCGTGGACACCTCGGTGGATTTCCCCGAGCTCGGCGGCACGCTCATGAGCATCGATCGGGTCACGCGCAAGGACGCCAACGTGTATCTCAATGCCCAGGCCATGGCCGAGGGACTCTTCAACGACCACATGGCGACCAACTTCATCATGGTGGGCGCCGCCTATCAGGCAGGCGCGCTGCCCATCAGCGCCGACTCCCTCGAGCAGGCCATCCGGCTCAACGGGGTCAGCGTGGACATGAACCTCCTCGCCTTCCGCTGGGGGCGCATGGCCGTGGTGGATGCCCGGCGCGTCGAGTCCGCGGTGGATACGGCCACGGGCCGGGTGGAGGTGCCGCGCGTGCTGTCCGCCGAGGCGCAAGCCCTGGTGAGCGCCACGGGCGCGCAGGGCGAGCTTCGCCGTCTTCTCGAGATTCGCGTCCCCGAGCTGGTCGCGTACTAGGATGCTGCCTACGCCCGGCAGTACACCGACTTCGTCTCTCGGGTGGCCAGGGAAGAGGCGGAGAAGACGCCCGGTCGCACCGGACTCTCCGAGGCGGTAGCGCGGAATCTCTTCAAGCTCATGGCCTACAAGGACGAATACGAGGTGGCGCGACTGCATCTGGGGGCGGCGCTCCAGGCCGAGCTCCACGCGCGATTCGGGCCGGCCGTGCGCTATTACTGGCACCTCCATCCGCCGCTCCTGCGCGCCCTCGGGCTCAAGAAGAAGATTCGCCTCGGCGCCTGGTTCAAGCCGGTCTTCTCCGCGCTGTCGTCCATGAAAGGGCTTCGCGGCACCGCGTTCGACGTCTTCGGCTACGCCCGCGTGCGCCGCGAAGAGCGCGCGCTCATCGGGGAATACTGCGCGCTCGTCGAGCGCTCCCTCGCCCTCCTCGCACCCGGCCGGCACGACGCGGCCGTCGCCCTGGCCGATCTGCCCGACATGATCCGCGGCTACGAGGACATCAAGCTCGACAACGTGAAGCAGTTCCGCGCCCGCGCGGCCGAGCTCGCGGCCCGGCTCGGCTGAGTGCCTGCCCAGATTCACGAGGAGCGCCGCAACACATGACGCGATTTCTGCGCGTCGTCATCGCGATCCTCGTGGTCGGTGGCTGCACGACGGCCGCCGTGGATTCGCCGTCCCGTCGTGCGCAGGCCCTGCTCAGGAACAACGTGGGGCGGCAGGTCGGGCTGGCCACCCTGACGGAGCAGGCCGAGGGCGTCCAGATCGAGATAGCGGCCAAGGGCCTTCCCCCCGGGGCCAAGGGCCTGCACATCCATGGCGTGGGCAAGTGCGACCCGCCCGACTTCGCGTCCGCGGGCGCGCACTTCAATCCCACGGGGAAGAAGCACGGCCGGCTCAATCCCGAGGGCTCGCACGCGGGCGACCTGCCCAACCTCGTCGTGGCGGCCGACGGTACGGCGAGCCTCGACGCCATCACGCAGGCGGCGACGCTCAGATCAGGAGTGCCGGGCTCCCTCTTCGGTGAGGGCGGCACGAGCCTCGTCATCCATGTCCAGGCCGACGACGAGAAGACGGATCCCACCGGAAACAGCGGCGCGCGGATCGCCTGCGGCGTCATCACCCGCAGCTAGCTCTCCAGACGAGATTCTCCCGCTATGACCAATACCGACGAGCCCGCGGCGCCCGTGGCGGAGTCGAACGAGACTCCACCGGAGGGACGACGGACGGTGGTGGTCGGGCTCGCCATCGGGCTCGTCCTGTGCCTGCTTCTGGCGGTGGGCGTTGCCTTCCTCGCCCGCAAGCAGCTGGGTGAGCTGACGCGCGAGCGCGACGCGGCGAGGGGTGAGCTCCAGAAGGCCACCGCCGAGAACGCAGCGCGAATGGAGCGATTCGTCCTCGCCGCCCGTCTCGAGCTTGCCGAGCTGGCTCATCTGCTCGTGGTAGCCCGCCAGGACCCGAACACCGGGAAAGACATCGGCGATCCCGTACTGCCCGGCTCCATCGCGGGGAAGCGGCGGGCCGCCCTCAGCGCGGCCTTCGAGCTCAAGCAGGCCAAGGTGCCCTTCCGCTGGGGCGGCCGGAGAAAAGAGGACGGGGTCGATTCCGTGGGTTTCGTGGCCCTCGCCCTCGCGGACGCGGGCATGCTCCTGAGGCCCGACGTCCTCACCTCGAAAGGCTTGCAGAATCTCCTCAACGTCAAGACGGAAGGCGAGCCTGAGCCGGGCGACATCCTCTTCTTCGACAGCGGCATCGTCATGCTCTACCTGGGTGGCGACAACGCAGTGGGCATGCTGCCCGAGGGCGCAGTCACCAAGACGGGGGTGATCAAGGGCAGGGGCATCGGGTTCAAGTACATGGGACACGGGACTATCAGGTACGACTAGGGCAAGTGCGACTAGGATAGCCACGCCTGGGAGGGAAACCATGAGCAAGACTCAGCCGACCTGGCCCGAAGAAGTGGACAAGCGCCTCGACGCCCTCGTGACCCTGCGGAGGGACTTCCACCGCCACCCCGAGCTGTCCTTCCAGGAGCGCCGCACGAGCGAGATCGTCGCCGAGCGTCTTCACGCGGCGGGGCTCGAGGTGCGCACGGGCATGGCCAAGACCGGCGTGGTCGGTGTCCTGCGGGGCGAGCGGCCCGGCCGCACCGTGGCGTGGCGGGCCGACATCGACGCCCTGCCGCTGACCGAGACGCTGGAGGCTCCCTTCGCGTCGGGTGCTCCCGGCGTCATGCACGCCTGCGGCCACGACGGGCACACCGCCATCGCCATCACTCTTGCCGAGATCCTCGCGGCGCGCCGGCGCGAGCTGCCCGGCACCGCCGTGTTCCTGTTCCAGCCCGCCGAGGAGATACTCGGCGGCGCCCAGCCCATGATCGACGCGGGCGTGCTCGACAATCCCCGCGTCGAGCAGGTCTACGGTCTGCACCTCACCACCACCGCGCCGGCGGGATACGTCACGGCGCGGCCTGGGCCGGCCATGGCGTCGGCGGACGCCTTCACCGTGGAGGTGCGCGGTCGCGGCGGCCACGGGGCGATGCCACATCTCTCCGTCGACCCCATCACCACCGCTGCCAATATCCTCCTCGGCATGCAGAATCTCGTATCGCGCGAGGTCCCCGCTCAGGAGACCGCCGTCCTCACCATCGGGCAGCTGGTGTCGGGGACCAAATCCAATATCATTCCCGATCGCGCGTTCATGACGGGCACGCTCCGCGCCTTCGACGAAGGCGTGCGCCGGCAGATCCTGAGCCGCCTCGAGGACTACGTCTCCCACATCGGCGAGGCCTACCGGACGCAGGCGACGTTGAAGGTGGATCTGGGGTCCTGTCCCACCGTGGTCAATCACCAGGCGGAGACGGACTTCATGCTGCGCGCGGCCGCGCTCGAGCTGGGCGAGGAAGCGGTGGGCGCGGGCAAGCTCGTCATGGCCAGCGACGATATGAGCCTGTTCCTCCAGGCGCGTCCCGGATGCTATTTCCGCGTCGGGATAGGCCAGTCCGATGGCCGCCCCCGTCCCCACCATGCCCCCGAGTTCGAGATGAACGAAGCAGGCCTGCCCCCAGGCCTCCGCGTAGCCCTAGGCGTAATGCTCCGAGCCCTCGCCAGCTAGCCAACTCAGCCGGCCAGAACGGCCCAGCGGCGACGCGCCGAAGCCCACAGGCGAGGTGCACTCTCCGTGCGTCGAGCCAGCAGCCGAAGGCGCGAGATCGCGCTGCTCCGGAGTGGCGAGAGGCTGGGCGTGGAGGATGGGCATGACGGTCAGCGTCGCCCCGAGCGCGCAGAGCGCCATTGCACTGGCGAGGCGGACGCGTCGCGGACCCGTCATGACTGTCGCTCTCCTGGACCCGGAGGAGGACCGGGCGCGTCGGCTGGGCTGCGGATGGCCTTGGCTGCGGATTCGCGGGCCGTGGAACCGAAGATACCACGCGTCATGAGAGCGTCGGAAAGCCGGGCGCGCGCCTCGTAGATCATCGCGCGCGCTGAATGCACGCGGGCATTGTCGGGCTCGGCGGCGGCCGCCCAGTCCACGAGGTGACAGGCAAGGGCGTGGCGGCCGCGCTCTGCCAGAGCGAGGGCGCGCGCGGCGAGAGCGTCCACTCCGCCCGCCAGCGTGGCGACCTCGAGACCGATCTCCGCCTCGCGCGCGGGCTTGAGATGCGCGGGCTGGCCATCCCACCAGCCGCCATAGAGCCGCCAGATGTTGCGCACGACATACTCTGGCTCGTCGTACACCGCCTGGAGGTAGGGGCGATCCGCGAGATGGGCGGGTGGCTGCACCTCGGCGAGGATCTGGTCGAGGGCGAGCCCGGCATTCATGCGCCTCACCGTCTCGCGCTCGAGAGTCTCCAGCC
>DASYQB010000062.1:0-4737 GCA_036005985.1 Candidatus Methylomirabilota bacterium
TCCTTCGCCCTGTATGGCTTCCCGGAAAGCCACGCGGCGAGCTTCGCGCTCCTCGCCTATGCCAGCGCGTATCTCAAGACGCATCATCCGGCGGCCTTCTACGCGGCGCTCCTCAATAACCAGCCCATGGGCTTCTATCACCCCGCCACCATCGTGGGCGATGCCGCGCGCCACGGGCAGGTGATCCGGCCCCTCGACGTCAACCACTCGGATTGGCTCTGCACCATCGAGGCCGATGGAACGGTGAGACTCGGGCTTCGCTACGTGCGCGGGCTCCGGGAGGAGGCGGGCCGGCGCATGGAGCGCGCGCGCCCCTTCGCTTCCGCCGACGATCTGGTGCGGCGCGCGGGACTGCGCAGTGACGAGCTGGCGCGGCTGGCCGAGCTGGGCGCCCTCGGCAGTCTCGGCCTCGAGCGGCGCGCCGCGCTTTGGGAGGTGGAGAAGGCGGCCCGCCCGTCGGGCCCGTTGTACAACGCGCTCGACCCGCCGCCCGAGCCTTCACCGCTTCTCCCCATGACGCCGACCGAGGCGATGGTGGCGGACTACGAAGGCTCCGGGCTCAGCCTGGGTCCGCATCCCATGACTTTCCATCGCGCGCGGCTCGAGCGCTCGGGGGTGGTGCGGGCCAGCGATCTCCAGGGAATGCGGGACGGCAGCCCCGTGCGGGTGGCGGGAGCGGTGGTGGTGCGCCAACGGCCCGGCACCGCCAAGGGCTTCGTCTTCCTCAATCTCGAGGACGAGACCGGTCTCGTCAACGTGGTGGTGCCTCCGCCGCTCTTCCATCGTTACCGGCTGACGCTGGTGGCCGAGCCCTTCTTGCTGATCACGGGAGTGCTGGAGCACCGGGAAGGAGTGATCTCGGTACGAGCGGGACGGATCGAGCCGCTCCGTCACCGGCTCCAGCAGGTGCCGTCGCATGACTTTCACTAGCTCACGCGGCCCCGCCGCATCCAACGCGGCGCCCGGTCCGTGGTGAGGGACGTCAGGGCATGCTGAGGGAGGTATTGTCCCCGCTGGCCGTGATGGTGTAGCCGGTGGTTCCGCCCGGGCTGTAGTTGTAGGTCCACCCCGCCGGCGGCACCGCGTCCGCAGCCATGAAGGGCCCGCTGACCTGGCCGTTGATATTCGTCTGGGCGACCGTGAGGTCGCCGAGGACGGCCGGCATCTGGCCCATGTGAGCCTGGAAAGCCCCGATGGCTCCCGCCATGGTGCGTGTGTCGGCCTGCGCCTTGGCCAGCCGGGAGCGTGCCTGCACGTTGCTGTACACGGTGAACGAGATCAGGGCGAGGATGGAGATGACCGCCACCACCACCAACAGCTCGATCATCGTGAAGCCCCGCTGGTTTCTGGCCATGACAAACCCATCTATCGCAAACGCGATGCCATCAGGTCTTCGCTGGTCGCTTGCGGGAAAACCGCGCTAACGCGACCTATTGAGAGTCGTCAGGCCAGATTCTTCGGGGCCATGCCGCCAATATTTGTAGTGAACTGACAACCGTTGCACATGCGAGGGATGCCGGCGGCCCGCCTCATCCCACGCCCTCCCCGTCGCGGCGATCGACCTCCGCCTTCTGATGGAGCGCCCACCCGCCTTGCAACCGCGTGCTAGGATGTGGCATCTCAAGGGTCTGAAAGCCGAGGATCCAGCGTGCCCATCTACGAGTATGACTGTCAGGGTTGTCGCCGCCGGGTGAGCCTCCTCGTTCGCTCGCTCGCCTCGACGGAGGCGCCGCGATGTCCCCGATGTGGCAGTGCCGAGCTCAGCCGCCTCATGTCCCGCTTCGCCACCCCGAAATCCGAAGACGCCCGACTCGAAGCCGCCGCCGACCCCTCCCAGTTCGGAGACCTCGACGAGAACGATCCAAGCAGCGTGGCGCGCTTCGTCAAGCGCATGGGCGAGGAGATGGGCGAGGACCTCGGAGACGACCTGGACGCCGCCATGGACGAGGCGTCGGGGGACGACGGGGCGGACTTGGGTGACTTCGGCGGGGCCGAGACGAGCCTGTCGGACGCCGGGAGCGGCGATGAAGGTTGAGGTGCTTCCGGGCTTCGAGGCCCTCGACGAGGAACGCTGGAACACGCTCCTCGGACGCGCCGGTCATCCGTCGGTCTTCCTCTCCTGGCAGTGGCAGACGGCCTGGGCGCGCGCCTTCCTCGGCGGACGGCCCTTGCACCTCCTTCGCGTCTCCGACGATGCAGGTACGCTCGCGGGACTCCTCCCCCTCTACGACGAAGGCGGGGGCGTGTACCGTCTCGTGGGCGGGGTGGATGTCTCCGACTACCTCGACCTGATCGCTCCCGCCGGGCTCGAGGAGGAGGCGTGGCAAGCCGTCCTCCAGCATCGCGCGGGCGAAGCCTCGGAGTGGGACCTTCACGCCATCCGGGCCGCCTCGCCGACCCGTGAGATCGTGCCCCGGCTCGGCGCGGCGGCCGGGCTGGGCGTGGAGGTCGAGACGGAGGACCGATGCCCGGTGCTCGAGCTGCCCGCCTCGTGGGAGGCTTATCTCGAAGGCCTCTCCGGCAAGGATCGCCACGAGCTCAGGCGCAAGATGCGGAAGCTCGAGCGCGAGCTGCCCGGGACTTCCGTGCGGTCCCATGCCGCCCTCGATGGGTGGGACGCCGCCCTCGCCGAGTTCCTGAGACTTCACCGTCTCTCCAAGGTCGGCAAAGCGCGCTTCATGGACGAGCGCATGGAGGCGTTCTTCCAGGAGGCCACGCGCGCCCTCGCGGGGACCGGCTGGGCCCGCCTGTGGTTTCTCGATTGGAACGGGGCGGCGGTGGCGAGCTTCCTCTGCCTTGAGTACGCGGGCTCCGTCGGTCTCTACAACTCCGGCTTCGACCCCGCCCACGCCAAGCTCGCCCCGGGCATCGTGCTCCTCGCCCACGTCGTTCGCGATGCCATCGAGCGTGGAGTGCCCGCGTTCGATTTTCTCCGCGGCGAGGAATCCTACAAGTACGCCTTCGGGCCGAAGCCCCACGATCTCTTTCGCATACGCGTACGCCCGTGAGCCTCCGCATCGCCGTCCTCAGCGTCCACACCTGCCCCCTGGCCGCTCTCGGGGGCAAGGAGACGGGGGGCATGAACGTCTACGTGCGCGAGACGGCGCGGGAGCTCGCGCGCATGGGGGTGGCTGTGGACGTCTTCACGCGCTCCCAGAACGCCTCCATTCCACGCGTGGTCGAGCTCGGGGAGGGGGCGCGAGTGATTCATCTGCCCGCGGGGGCCCACGCGCCCATCGAGCGACACGCGATTCATCCACATCTGCCCGAGTTCATCGAGGGTGTCGAGGCGCATCGCTGGGCCGAGGGCATCGACTACGACGTGATCCATGCGCACTACTGGCTGTCGGGAGTGGCCGGCCTCGAGCTGCGCGAGCGATGGGGCGTCCCCATGGTGCAGATGTTCCACACCCTGGGCAAGCTCAAGAACTCGGTGGCCCAGGGCGCGGGAGACCTCGAGCCCCAGCTTCGGATCGCGGAGGAGTCGCGCATCGTGCAGACCGCTGACCGCATCGTGGCCGCCAATGTCGTGGAGCGCGCCCATCTCGTCTGGTACTACGGCGCCACCGCGGAGGGGATCTCTGTCATTCCCTGCGGCGTCGACACGGAGCTCTTCCAGCCCATGTCCCAGGCTGCCGCCAAGGATCTCCTCGAGCTACCGCCCCAGCCGGCGCTTCTCTACGTGGGCAGGCTCGAGCCGATCAAGGGGCTCGAGACGCTGCTGGAGGCGATGGCGAGAATCGGGGGGGCGGCACAGCTCTACATCGTGGGCGGCGACTCGGACGAGCCGTCGACTCCACACGCCGCGCGGCTCCGCACCCGGGTAGCCGCCCTCGGCCTCGACCGGCGCGTGCGCTTTCTCGGGGCCCAGCCCCAGCGGCGGCTCCGATACTTCTACGCCGCGGCCGAGGCGACGGTCATGCCCTCCTACTACGAGTCATTCGGCATGGTGGCGCTCGAGGCCATGGCCTGCGGCAGCCCCGTGGTCGCCTCGCGCGTGGGCGGGTTGACCACCACGGTCAAGGACGGCGTCACCGGCTATCTCGTGCCCGAAGGAGATGCGGGGGCCCTCAGCGAGCGGCTCGAGCTTCTCCTCCATGACCCGGAGACGCGCGCCCGCCTCGGCCGGGAAGCGATGCGATGGGCGGCCGATCACCGCTGGCCCTGCGTGGCCGAGGCCGTATGCCGTCTCTATTCCGAGCTGCGCCCGCAGGCGCTGTCTCACCTCAGTCGCGGTCGCTGCCAGAGCTGATGGCGCGCGGCGGCCCGATCTCCGTCAACGGGCGCACCTACGAGTGGCCGGCCCGCCCGCTCGTGGTGATATGCGTCGATGGCTGCGAGCCTGACTACCTGACCCAGGCCTATGCGGCGGGGGCCATGCCGTACCTCGCTCCCACCGCGGCGGCGGGGGCGAGCCTGATCGGCGCCTCCGTCGTGCCGAGCTTCACCAATCCCAACAACCTGTCCATCGTCACCGGCGTGTCGCCGGCCGTGCACGGCATCTGCGGCAACTACTTCTGGGATCGGGACGCGGGGGCGGAAGTGATGATGAACGACCCCAAATATCTCCGCTGCGATACCATCCTCGCCGCCTTCGCCCAGGCGGGGGCCACGGTGGCGGTGGTGACGGCCAAGGACAAGCTTCGGCGGCTCCTCGGACACGGAATGCGCGGGATCTGCTTCTCGTCGGAGCAGGCGGACAAGGTCACCACGGCCGAGCACGGCATCGCCGACGTG
>DASYQB010000063.1:0-1891 GCA_036005985.1 Candidatus Methylomirabilota bacterium
CGAGGGCGAGGAGAAAGGCGACGATGCCGAGGCCCCACAGGGCGCGCTCGCCCGCCACGGAGGCCCACGGCGTGAAGGACAGGAGGTGGAGCACGGCGCTCACCGCGAAGCCCACCGTGGCCAGCACGAGACACAGGATACGCATGACTTCTCTCTGCTAGCACAATCTGGTGGGCGGAGCGAGCGCCCTTGCTATGATGGGCCCGTGCCCCGCTCAGCATTCCGCTTCTGGTTCACCATCATCGTCATCCCGTCCCTGTTCGTCGTCGGCGCTCTCGGGTACCTCGCGTGGCGCCAGAGCGTGTCGGGTGTGCGCGCTTCGTTCTCTCCCCCTCCGAAGTGGATCGGTGTCAAGACGCCGCTCGTGGTGGATCTGCGCGCGGCGAGGGGCGGCATCCGCTCCGTGGAGATACGCCTGCGCCAGGGCTCGTCCAAAGTGGTGATCACCAAGCAGGCCTTCGAGGGACCGCCCGCCAACGAGCGACACGTCGAGCTACAGGTGGCGGGAGGAACCCTCGGCCTTCGCGAGGGCGCGGCCACCCTCGAGGTGCTGGCGCGCGACGGCTTCTGGCGACCCATCCGCGTGGACGATCGCCCCATCCTGACCACCCAGGTGAACCTCGACTTCGCCCCGCCGTCCCTCGAGATCGTGGGCGCCACCCGCTACTGGGCGCAGGGCGGGGGCGGCCTCGTCGTGCTCCGGTCCAAGGGCGCCTCGCGAGTCGCCGTGAACGTGGGGACCCTCGCCTTCCCCGCCTATCCGGCGGGATCCCCCGAGTCCAATCTCTTCGTCGACCTGGTCGCCTTGCCCTGGAACTATCAAGGGGCGCCCCTCACCGCGGGAGCCCAGGACGAGGCGGGAAACTCCACCACGCGGGCCGTGTCCATCGAGGTGAAGCCGCGCCGCTTCAAGACCGATACCATCGAGATCAAGGACGACTTCCTCGAGCGCAAGCTGCCCGAGCTCCTGCCCGAGCGCGGGGGCGCCATTCCGCAGGCCGAGCTGCTCCCCGCCTTCCTCACCGTCAACCGCGACCGGCGCAAGCAGGCGGAGGAGATCAAGCGGACGCTCAGCGCCAAGACACAGCCGCGTCCCCTGTGGGACGGCGCCTTCGTCCAGCCCCGCAACACCAAGGTCTTTTCCAATTTCGCCGAGACGCGAACCTATCGCTATCACGGCCAGGACGTGGACACCCAGATCCACTTCGGCTACGACCTGGCCGCGGTGCGGCACGGCCCGGTGCCCGCGGCCAATTCGGGCGTGGTCGTCTTTGCCGGGCCACTGTCCATCTACGGCAACGCGGTGGTGGTGGATCACGGCCTCGGGCTCCAGACCCTCTACGGTCACCTCTCGTCGATCGACGTCAAGGAGGGCGACCAGATCGCCAAGGGACAGGAGCTCGGCAAGAGCGGGAGCACCGGACTCGCCTTGGGCGATCATCTGCATTACGAGGTGCTGATCAACGGCGTGTCGGTGACGCCGCTCGAATGGTGGGACGGCCGCTGGATCCGTGACCACGTGGGCCGCCCGCTCCGCGAGGCGAGCGTGCCCCTCCTCGAGTCGGTCACGCCCACCGGGGAGAAGGACGAGTCGGGCTCGACGGCCGCCCGTCGTCGCCGGGCCGCCCGCACCCGATAGGCCGCGGGGCCAGCTCGCCGGCGAAGCAGAGGCGCCGCCCGACGACGGCGGCGACGAGCAGCCGCTCTACGTTGTGCCACCGTAGTAGCGAAGCGGAGGTGTTCTTGTCGGCACCAGCTTCATGCCGGCGGCTCGCCTCCGAAGCCCATCACCCGGGAGAGCTCATGCGCCCCGTCGACCACGAGAGCGGCGAGGCGCGCCTGCTCCGCCTGCACGCGCTGGCTGGTCGCGCCGAGGACGAGGCCGGCCATG
>DASYQB010000064.1:0-7580 GCA_036005985.1 Candidatus Methylomirabilota bacterium
CCACCTTCATCGTGAACAAGCAGGGGAAGATCGCCTTCGTCGAGCACTACAACCAGGGCGACCTGCCCGACCCTGACAAGATTCTCGCCGAGGTGAAGAAGCTCGGCTAGGCGCGCGCGGGCGGGGCCCGGCGCGTGGTGAGCGCCACCCCGCCGAGCACCGCCGCGCCTCCGAGGACACTGGTGAGCCCGATGCGCTCGCCCAGCATGATCCACGCGAGGAGCACGCCGACCACCGGCTGAAGGTTCAGGAAGACGGCAGAGCGGCTGGGTCCGACGAGGTGCACCGCCTCGTACCACCAGATGTGCGCTATGGAGCCGAGGATCGCCTGGTACGCGACGATGGTCCACGCCACCGGCGATGCAAAGTCTGGCCGAGGAAACAGTCCCGCGGTGAGAAAAGGCAGCGGGAGCAGCATGAGCGAGCCGAACACGTAGGCGGTGGTGGTGGCCACGGCGGGGGAGTGGCGCGCGAGCACCCGCTTGCCGTACACGGTATAGGCGGCCCACCCCACCTGGCTCAGGAGGAGCAGGAAATCGCCGGGGCGGAGATCCAGGTGCATGACGGCATGCCAGCTGCCCTTGGTGATGATGAGCCCGACCCCCGCGGCCGAGCAGGCTACTCCCGCCCACTGTAACGAGCTCAACCGCTCGCCGAGATAGATCCGCGCCCCCATGACCACCATCACCGGCGTGGCCGGCTGGAGGAGCACGGCGCTGGAAGCGGTGGTGAAGGCGATGGCGAGATAGGTGCCGCCCGTCGAGATGAAGATCCCCACGAAGCCGAGGAAGGCGAGGGGACCCAGGTCGCGCAATCGCAGAGCGGTGAACTCCGAGGCGCCGCGCCGGAAGAGCAGCGCGCACAGGAAGGTCGAGGCGATGCTGCAGCGGAGGACGACGAGGACGAGCGGGGGAAAGGCGACGAGCGCGAGCTTCGCGAAGGCCGGGTAGGAGCCCCAGAGAGCGGCGATGAGCGACAGCGCGATGTAGGCGCCGGTTTGACCCGAACCGAGCACCCGCCTATCATAGCGCGTCCGTCATGGCCGACTACATCATCGAGCGGCGTCTCTGGCTGCCCCGGCCGCGACCCGACGTATTCGCATTCTTCGTCGACCCCCGTAACCTCGGCGCCGTGCAGCCCGCGTGGGCCCGGCCCACCTGGCTCGCCGAGCCTCCGTCTCGGCTCGAAGCTGGAGCATTCCTCGACTTCGCCGTGCGCATGGCGGGCGTGTCCGTGCGCTGGCGGGTGATGGTGCGCGAGTTCGATCCGCCCTTCCGCTTCGTGGACGTCCAGCTCTGGGGACCCTTCGCACGCTGGGAGCACCGGCATCGCTTCCTCGAAGGTCCCGAGTCGGACCCGCGGGGACCGCGGGGCACGTGGATGGAGGACCGCGTGACGTACCGGCTGCCGTGGGGACCGCTGGGCCGGGCCGCACACGCGCTCGGCGCGGGGCGCCGCCTCGACGCCCTGTTCGACTTCCGCGAGGCGCGCCTGCGGGAGCGCTTCCGTTGAGCACCTCCAGAGCCCGCGATCTCCTGGGTGCCCACATGTCCATCGCGGGCGGGCTCTATCGGGCCCTCGAGCGCGGAGAGGAGGTCGGCTGTTCCGTGGTGCAGATCTTCCTCAAGAACCAGCTCCAGTGGGCCGCCAAGCCGTATACCGCGGAGGACATCGCCCTGTTCAAGGCGGCGTGGAAGCGGACGGGCATGCGGACCGTCTTCGCCCACGCGAGCTATCTGATCAACCTGGCCGCGGCCGAGCCGCGGGAATGGCAGCGGGCGGTGGAGGCGTTTCACGACGAGCTCGAGCGGGCGGAGGCGCTGGGCCTGTCCTTCGTGATCATTCATCCCGGCTCTCACCGTGGTGAAGGGCTGGAGACGGGGATGGCCCGGATCGCCCGCGCCCTTGACATGGTCCTCGAGCGCACCCGCGGATATCGGGTGATGGTGCTGCTCGAGAACACCGCGGGCGGCGGCGCCACCATAGGCCGGAGCTTCGAGGAGCTGGCCGCGCTCCTCGACGCGGTCACGGCCCCTGAGCGCGTCGGCATCTGCCTCGATACCTGTCATCTCTTCGCCGCGGGCTACGACGTGCGCAAGCAGGAAGGCTACGAGGCCGCCATGAGCGCGTGCGCCAGGCTGATCGGCCTCCGCCGGGTGCGCGCGTTCCATCTCAACGACGCCAAGGCGCCATGCGGCTCGGGCCTCGACCGTCACGAGAAGATCGGCCGCGGCAAGATGGGGGTGGCCGCCTTCCGCCTCTTGATGAACGACCGGCGCTTCGCGCGAGTGCCCATGACGCTGGAGACGCCGAAGGATCCCGAGCCCAAGGCGGATCGAGACGCGCTCGCCCTCCTGCGGCGGCTTCGCGCTAGCGGGAGTGGGTGACGCCGAGCCGCGGGCAGCCCCGGCTCACCGGACACTCCGAGCATTTCGGCGAGAGCGGCTGGCAGACGTTCTGACCGAAGGCCACGAGGAGATCGTTGTAGCCGATCCAGTAGCGGCGGGGCAGGCGTCCCCGGAGAGCCCTCTCGGTCTCTTCCGGGTTGCGTGTCTTCACGTAACCCCAGCGATTCGAGATCCGGTGCACGTGCACGTCGACGCAGATGCCCGGCTTCTTGAAGCCCTGGGTCACCACGAGATTGGCCGTCTTGCGCCCCACTCCCTTGAGGGTGAGCAGCGCGTCGATCTCGTCGGGCACCCGGCCGCCGAAGCGGTCGATGAGATCCCGGCACACGCCGAGGATGACGCGCGCCTTGGTCCGGTAGAAGCCGACGGGAAAGATGGCCCGCTCGATCCGCTTGGGGGTGAGACGCAGCATGGCGTGTGGGGTGTCGGCGAGGGCGAAGAGGCGGGCGGAGGCCGGCCCCGTCGTCTCGTCCTTGGTGCGCAGGGAGAGGAGGCAGGCGATGAGCACACGAAAGGGATCGGCGCGCTCGGCCGCCACCACGGCGAGCGCGGTGGTGCGCCAGCGCGGCGCATGCCGGGTGAGGGTACGGATGAGCCGTCCGATGGCCACGGGAGGCCGGCGAGCGGTCAGGAGCGCCCCGTGATCTCGGCGAGGATGGCCTTGGCCTTCGGCACGTCTTTGATGACCCAGTCCGCGGGATTGCTCGGCGCCTTCTCCCCCAGCACGGCCTCGAGCTCGCGACGGGCGTCGGCGGTGCGGCCTTTTTTCAGGAGGGTGCGGGCGAGGCCGAGGCGCATGTTGGTGTAGCGCGGATCGAGCTCGAGGCCTTTGCGGAACATGGCCTCGGACCGGTCCAGATCGCCGCCCGCATAGCCCGGCACCTCGTAGTATATGTTGCCGCCCAGGGCATAGGCGGGGGCGTAGCCGGGATCGAGAGCGAGTGCCGTCTGCATCGCCTCCTTGACGGTGGGCAGCAGGTACAGCGATCGCATGATGCCCTTGATCTCGCCCCAGCGGCCCGTATTGGTGCCGTACCAGAACTGGGCGGGCGCGCTCTTCGGAGCAAGCTCGATGGCGCGCTTCGCGGCCCGACGCCCACAGTCAAAGGCGGCGAGCTTCGCCTCCTCGGTGGTGGCCCGCACGTCGCCGTACATGAAGCAGACCTGGGCGAGGGCGAGCAGCGTGTCGGGATCCGGATCATTGTCCGCCGCTTTCTCCAGCGCGGCCTTGAGCTGGTCGATCTTCTTCGGGTTCTCGTGGTAGCGGGTGGAAAAGGCCTGGAACTCGTCGACGAGAGGCGACCCGGCCCACGCCGTGGCTGCCATCACCATGAGCATCGCCAGGCCAATCGCGAGCGCGGGCATAGGTTGATGCTAGGAGTCGGGGCGCCGAGTGTCAACTTGAAGTGATGGGCGGCCGCCGCTAAGGTGTGCACGTATGGTCACGCCATGCGACAGCTGACCTTGGCGGCGGTGGCGGTCTGGCTCGGGGCCATGGGCTTCTTTGCTTTCATCGTCGCTCCTGCCGCCTTCACGACCCTTGACCGCGAAGCGGCCGGGCGCTTCGTGAGCGTGATCTTTCCCCGATACTACGCGGTTGGTCTCGCGCTGGGTCTGGTCGCTCTGTTCGGCCTCGCCGTGCGATGGATGGGCGGGGGATGGCGTGGCCTCGACTGGCTCAGCGCGGGCGGCGTGCTGGTGATGCTCGCTCTCACCGTCTACGCGGGCGCGGTGGTGCTGCCCGCGGCCCACGCGGCCCGCGAGGCGGCGCGGGAGGCGGGGGCTGATCCGGCCGCCGCCGCCGGCTTCGCACGACTCCATCGCCTGTCGGGCATTCTCAACGTGATGGTGATGGCTTCGGGTATGCTGGTCCTCGTGCTGGAAACCGTGCGCCGCCGATGAAGCCGTTCGAGCCGCTCGGCCTCGATCATGTGGTCCTGCGCGTGAGCGACCAGGAGGTCTCGCGCCGCTTCTACACCGAGGTCCTGGGCTGTAGCGTGGATCACTTCAACGAGCGGATCTCCCTTCTCCAGCTCCGCTTCGGGGAGCAGATGATCGATCTGCTGCCGGGGCCGCCCTCCACCGAGGGCCTCGATCACTTCTGCCTGTCCATCCGCTGTGCCGATCTGGAATCGGCGCGGAAGACCCTGGGCGGGCAGGGCGTTCGGATCGAGGGCGACATCGTCGAGCGGCGCGGCGCGTACGGCACCGGGCCTTCCTTGTACATTCGCGATCCCGACGGCTACCTGATCGAGCTCAAGCCCCGCTGACCGCCAGCCCGAGGAGCGTCTTCACCAGCTCACCCGGAGGCACCGCGCCTCCCTGCGTCGCCGCCTGGAGCAGGCAGCCCTCCGCGGTGCCCAGCATGACCGCGGCCACCGCGCCCGCGTCGAGCTCTTTCCGGAACGCGCCCGCGGTGGCCCCGGCCACCAGGATGTCTTCCAGAGAGAGCCGGAGCTGCTCACGTTGCCAGGCGAGGGCGAGACGATGGTGCTTGTCGTGACGGGCGCGCATCCAGCCCGTGAGGAGCAGCTCGGAGAAATCGGCATCGCTCAGGCCATAGGCACCGAAGATGATCTCCATGGCGCCCTCGAGCTTCACGACGGGCGGCTCGGTGCCGGAAGCGATGCGGGCGACGGCGCTCACGATGGGCGCGAAGCGCTCCTCGATGGCCTGGACCTGTGGCATCGACGGTGGAGCCTCGACCCGGGTCAGGGGTGGCGTGACCCGCTTCGGAGGAGTGGGTTTCCGCTTCATCGTCCGATTATCCCACGCTAGAATCGCCGGACATGGACTTCAAGCTCTCGCCCGGGCAGGAACGCTTTCGCATCGAGCTCCGGCAGTGGCTGGAGGCCAATGGTCCGGGCGACTGGGGCCGGATCCGCTCGAAGCTCGCCACGCGGGAGGCTCAGGCCGAATTTCTCATCGAGTGGCAGCGGAAGCTTCACGCCGCCGGCTACGTCGGGCTGCACTGGCCGACGACCTACGGAGGGCGCGGGGCAACCGTGCTGGAGCAGGCGATCTTCTACGAGGAGATGGCCCGGGCGCGCGCCCCCGAGCTGCCCAACGCCATCGGCCTCGACATGGCCGGCCCCGCCCTCATCGCCCATGCCACGGAGAAGCAGAAGCAGGCCCACCTGCCCAAGATCCTCTCCGCCGAGCACATCTTCTGCCAGGGCTTCTCCGAGCCCAACGCAGGCAGCGACCTCGCGGCGGTCCAGACGCGCGCGGAGCGGAAGAACGGCTACTACGTGATCAACGGCCAGAAGGTCTGGACTTCCTACGCCCACTACGCGAACTGGTGCATTCTCCTCACCCGCACCGATCCCTCCGCGCCCCGCCACAAGGGGCTGACCTTCTTTCTCGTGGACATGGCCAGCCCCGGCTTCACCGTGAAGCCCCTTCGCCAGATGAGCGGCGACGCCGAGTTCAACGAGCTCTACTTCGACAATCTCGAAGTGCCCGCGGAGAACGTGGTGGGACGTGAGCACGGCGGCTGGGCGGTGGCCATCACCACCCTCATGTTCGAGCGGGGGCCGCGCGCGCTGTCACGCCAGCTCATCCTCCGCCAGGGTATCGCCGAGCTGCTCGACCTGGCCCGGTCCCGCGGGCGCGCGGGCGATGCCGTCATGCGGCAGCGGCTGGCCCAGGCGTACATCGAGACGGAGGTCCTGCGCTACGCCAACCTTCGCGTGCTCACCCGGCTGATCCAGGGGGGCGAGCCGGGACCCGAGGGATCGGTCTCCAAGCTCTTCTTCAGCGAGACGTGGCAGCGGACCCTCGAGCTTGGCCTGGAGCTGCAGGGGCCCTACGCGTCCCTGTGGCAGGGGAGCCCGCGCGTGATAGAAGACGGCTGGTGGCAGTTCCGGGCCTTGCGCTCCCGCGGCGACACCATCGCCGGCGGGACATCCGAGATCATGAAGAACATCCTCGCGGAGCGGGTGCTCGGCCTTCCCAAGGACTGACGCGCCGACGGTCGGGTGCTCCTCGCCGTCGCTCCGGCGCTACTGGCCCTCGCTCCGGCGCGCCCCGAACTCGAACGCCTCGATCTCCACCCGGAAGCGACGCTCGGACCCTGACGAGGAGAGGCGGAGCTCGAAGGCGGCGACGCCGCGCGGGGCAATGGTGCCCGGCACGTACACTCGCCCCCGGCTGACCACGCGCCCGTTCTCGTCGAGCCCTTCGGCCTTGACCATCACCCGCTCCGCCGTCTGGGTCGAGCTATTGCGTATCTCTCCCTGGATGAGGACGCGCGATCCGCCCTCGCGCTGGCTCTGGAAAGTGAGGGCGAGATCCCGCGACGACTGGGGTGTGAAGGTGTAGGTCTGGGAGAAAGCGGGGGCGACCCACAGGGCGGCGAGGAGCATGGTCGGGGAGAGGAAGCGAAGGATCATTCATACCTCAAGGCTTCGATCGGATTGAGCTGCGCGGCCTTGCGGGCGGGGTAGAAGCCGAAGAAGATGCCCACCGCCGCGGCGAAGGCGAAGGCGACCACGATGGCCTCGGCGCTGATGAGGGTGCGCCATCCCGCGAAGTAGGGGATGGCGTAGGAGACGATGATCCCCACCACCACGCCGATGAGTCCCCCGATCATGGAGAGGGTCACCGCCTCCACGAGGAACTGGGCGAGGATATCGCGCCCGCGCGCGCCCACGGCCATGCGGAGCCCGATCTCCCGTGTCCGCTCCGTCACCGAGACCAGCATGATGTTCATGATGCCGATGCCGCCCACGAAGAGGGACACGGAGGCCACCGCGGCGAGGAGGATGGTCATGACGCGGGACGACGCCTCCTGCGCCTCCGCGATCTCCGCGAGGTTGCGGATGGAGAAGTCGTCGTCCTGGTAGGGTTGCAGCCGGTGCCGCTGGCGGAGGAGCTCGCGCGTCTGGATCTCCGCCTCCTTGATATCCGCGTTGTCGCGCACCCGCACCGAGATGGAGTTGACGGACCGCGCATTGGCCTGGCTCACTCCGAGGAGCTTGCGCTTGGCCGTGGTCAAGGGGACGACGATGAGGTCGTCCTGGTCCTGTCCCCACGTCGTCTGACCCTTCTTGTCGAGCACTCCTACCACCGTGAAGGGCACCTTCTTGATGCGGATCACCTGACCGACCGCATCCTGATCGGCGAAGAGGTTGCGGGCCACCGTCTGCCCGAGAAGGGCGACCTTGGTCG
>DASYQB010000065.1:0-4942 GCA_036005985.1 Candidatus Methylomirabilota bacterium
CGCGCGCGAGATCAAGGCGATCCTCGTAGATGAGGGTGTGGCCGACCAGCCCCTCGGCGTCGACATCGTCGAGCCACCTTTCCTCTTCGCCCTCCAGCAGGAAGGCATCGAGGTGCGCGACGGCCAGCAGGTGATGCTGGAGGCACGGGTGATCAAGAGCGCCGACGAGCTGATGCTTCTCAACATGGCTGCGGCCATGGGCGACGGCGTCTACCAGGACATCTTCGAGGCTCTCAAGCCGGGGGTGCGCGAGAACGAGATCGTGGCCCTCGCCACCAAGCGGCTCTATGAGATGGGCTCAGACTGCGTGGAGGCCATCAATGCCATCTCGGGGGAGCGCTGTTCGCCCCACCCGCACAACTTCACCGACCGCATGATCCGGCCGGGCGACCAGGCCTTCTTCGACATCATCCAGTCCTTCGTGGGCTACCGCACGTGCTACTACCGCACCTTCAGCGTGGGGCGGGCCACCGCCGCCCAGCACGACGCGTACAAGAAAGCGCGCGCGTGGATGGACAGCGCCATCGCCCTCATCAAGCCGGGCGTGTCCACCGACCGGATCGCCAAATGCTTTCCCAAGGCCCAGGAGATCGGCTTCGAGAGCGAGATGGCGGCCTTCGGTCTCAATTTCTGCCATGGGCTCGGCCTCGGACTGCATGAGCGGCCGATCATCTCGCGCCTCAACTCGCTCGACGAGCCCATGGAGCTCGAGGCGGGCATGGTCTTCGCCGTGGAGACCTATTGCCCAGCCTCGGACGGAGTCTCGGCCGCGCGCATCGAGGAAGAGGTGATCGTCACGCCCAAGGGCGCGCAGATCATCACGCTCTTCCCCGCCCACGAGCTGCCCATCGCCAACCGCTACTAGTGAGATATCCCGCCTTGACATCGGGGGCGACGTGACTCAAAACTGGCGGGGAACGCAGCTCACCGTCGAACCTGGCCCGGTCATCCCGAACCGAGAGGAGAACCCACCCATGTATCGTCGGATGCGATCGAGCGTTGTGGTGCTGTCCGCCATCGGCCTGGCATTGGTACTGTCGGGCTGCCCCAAGCGCCCCATGATTCCTCAGGTGGCGGCACCGCCCCCCGCTGCGCCCACTCCTCAGCCTGCCCCGCCCCCCGCGCCTGCGCCTGCACCTGCGCCGGCTCCGCTGCCACCCGCGGCGACGCCGACGCCGGCCCCCGCGCCTGCGCCGCCTCCCGATGACTACAAAGCCAATGCCGCCCTCAAGCCCGTCTACTTCGCGTTTGACTCGATGAAGATTCGTCCGGGCGATGCGAAGACGCTCGACGCGAGCGCCGACTGGCTCAAGGCCAACCCCAACCAGGTCGTGCTCATCGCGGGCAACTGCGACGAACGGGGCACCAACGAGTACAACCTGGCCCTCGGCGAGCGGCGCGCAAAGTCGGCCATGGGCTATCTCACCTCCAAGGGCATCGATGCGAGCCGAATCACGCTCGTCTCCTACGGCAAGGAGCGGCCGGTGTGCACCGAGCACAATGAAGCCTGCTGGTCGCAGAACCGTCGGGATGAATTCCTGACCAAGAGAAAGTAGCGGGTGACAAGAAGGAGAGGCGACCATGAGCCAGGTTTCACGGCCTGTGGCGCGGATGGTGACGCCGGAGCCCGTCATCGAGGGGGCCGGCGTCCATCTTCGCCGCAGCATCGGAACTCGAGGTCTGGACCACCTCGATCCGTTTCTCCTCCTCGATCATTTCGAGTCGGCCAATCCCTCCGACTATGAGCCGGGCTTTCCCTATCATCCTCACCGCGGTATCGAGACGGTCACCTTCGTCCGGAAAGGGGAGATCCAGCACAAGGACTCGCTGGGTCACCGCGGCAGCATCGGGGCCGGTGACATTCAATGGATGACCTCGGGCAGCGGCATTCTCCACGAGGAGATGCCGCAGGTCCGGCCCGAGGGGATCGGCGGGCTCCAGCTGTGGCTCAATCTGCCCGCGCGCGAGAAGATGAGTCGGCCCAAGTATCGTGACCTCCAGGCAAAGCAGCTGACCGAGACCGATCTGGACGGTGGAGCGAAAGCGCGGGTCATAGCGGGCGAGGCCGCCGAGGGACGCCTGAAGGGGCCGGTGGAAGGCCTGGCCGTCGCGCCGAAGTTCATCGACGTGAACCTCCCCGCCGGCGCCGAGTTCCGCGAGAGCGTGCCGCGCGGACACACCGCGTTCGCCTACGTGGACCACGGCGAGGTTCGCTTCGGTCCCGAGCGCACGCTCGCGCACGCGCCGGCCCTGGTGATCTTCGGAGACGGCGACGTGGTCGAGGCATCGGGGGGAGCGGGCGGCGGCCGGTTCCTCCTTGCGGCGGCCCGGCCGCTGGGAGAGCCGATCGCCCGGCATGGACCATTCGTGATGAATACCCGCGCGGAGATCGAGCAGACGCTCCAGGACCTTCGGAGCGGGCACTTCATCCGCAACGAGCCGCGCGACACGTGAGGAGCCGCTTCCCCGCGCGCGCTGCCACGCTCACCTCGGAGGACCCCATGGCCGGACGTCCCATGAACCTGCGGATGCGGCAGATCTGTCTGGTGGCTCGCGAGCTGGCGCCCACTGTCGAGACCTTCGGCGAGGTGTTCGGTCTCGAGGTGTGCTATCGCGATTCCGGAGTGGGAAAGTACGGGCTGGAGAATGCGCTGTTTCCCATCGGCGACGGCTTCCTCGAGGTGGTTGCGCCTATCCGCGACGGCACCACGGCCGGGCGCTACCTCGACCGACGGGGCGGGGACGGTGGCTACATGGTCATCACCCAGTGCGCGGATCTGGCGGCGCGGCGCGCGCGCTGCGAGGTGGTGGGGGTACGCGTGGCCAACGAGATCCGCCACGCGGAGTATCACGAGCTCCAGCTTCACCCGCGCGACGTGGGGGCGGCCATGCTCTCCTTCAGCCGGCAAGAGGGTGGCGAGGCGGCCGACGGCCCCTGGCATCCCGCCGCCTCGCGGGGGACGTCGAGGCGAGGGTCCGCCACCCTCCGGGCCATGACGGGCGCCGAGCTCCAGGGTGAGGATGCGGAGAAGCTCGCCCAGCGCTGGAGTGACGTGATGTCCCTCCCCCTCGCGCGCGACGAGCGCGGCCGCTCCATCCTTCGTCTGGACGACGCCTCGCTGCGCTTCGTTACCGCCACCGATGGCCGCGGCGAAGGGCTCGCGGGTCTCGATCTCGCTTGCACGGATCGCGCGGGCGTCCTCGGGAGGGCGCGGGCGCGCGGCCTGCCCGTCCACGGCGAGATGGTGGAGGCCTGCGGGATTCGCTTCTCCCTCGTCTGATCCAGGTCGATGCCCGAGACCGCTCGCCTTCGCCTGCGCCGCCTGCGCCCCACCGACGAACCCCTCCTCGTGGCCCTCGACTGCGACGTGGAGGTGATGCGCTACATCGGGAGCCGGGGAGGAACGCCCGAGCAGATCGTGGACCGGGTGCGCAAGCGCATCGAGGCCGACCACGGCGCCCTCGGGTGGTGGCTCATAGAGACTCGGGGCGACGGAGCCTTCCAGGGCGTGGCCGCCCTCCTGCCCATGCCCGAGGGCGACGATGTCGAGCTCGCCTATCGCCTCGCGCGCGCGTCATGGGGGCGCGGCGTCGCCACGGAGGCCGCGGCCGCCCTCGTGGAGCAGGCGTTCACCCGCGCGGGCCTCCCGCGTCTCGTCGCCGTCACCTTTCCCGAGAACGTGGCTTCCCAGCACGTGCTCGAGAAGGCGGGTTTCCGCTATGACGGCATGACGGACTACAAGGAATTCCGGGTCGCCCACTTCACCATCACGGCTGAGATGTGGCGCGCGCGCCGCTGAGCGGATAGCGCCGGCCCCCCAGCTCCAGGGTGGGCATCCCCGCCTCCTCGACGATCCACGGCGCGATCTGCTGCAAGGCGATCCGGCCGAAGCGGGCCCGGAACGTGCCCTTGCGCACCCGGCAGCAGAGCCGCGCGCCATCGTGCTCGAGAGTGGTGGGGTCGAGGGGCTCGCGGTAGTCGCCGGCCAGGCGGAGCTCCACCGCGTGCAGACGCCCGTCGGTGACGCTGAGGCCGAGCCGCTGGATCACGAACGGCGTATCCGCGGCCTCGAACCAGTTCCGCTCGCCCTGACAGAGGGCGAGCCAGCGGTCATCCGGGGTGCGCTGAAGGGCGAGCAGGAAGAAACGCAGCGTCGCCGGATCGACGATCTCGGTGCCGTCGTGGAACACGCGGCCCTCGGCATCCACACGATAGGTGTACTCACGCATGCGTGGTCATTGTAGGCGCGGGCACCGGACTGGACAATCCGGCGGCCGCCTGTTTACTATGGCCCGCCTCGCCATGCCAAGTCGCGAGTACTATGGTGACGTCCTGCAGCTGAGGCCCGATCTCTGGCGGGTTCCTCTCGTGATGTTCCTCGCCACCCTCCTGTTTTGGGAGGCCACGGCTGCCGACGACCTGGTGAAGGCCGATCGCACCGACGTGGAAGCGGCCTACCGGCGGGCGCGCGAGGCGCTCGGCGAACGCTGATGGACAAGATCCTGCGAGGCGTCGGCGACTTCATCCGTCGCCGCCGCCCCCACCTTCGGGCAACATTCAAGCGCCTGGCTCACGGACAGAACCCGGTGGCGCTTCTCCTGACGTGCTCGGACAGCCGCGTCGTCTCGAGCCTCCTCCTCGGTACCGATCCGGGCGATCTCTTCGAGGTGCGCACGGTCGGCAACCTGATCGCCCCCGCGAGCGAGAAGGGCACGGCCTCCGTGGGCGATGAATCGGAGGCGGCGGCCCTCGAGTACGCTCTGCTTGCCCTCGACGTGAAGAACCTGGTGGTGATGGGGCACTCGGGCTGCGGAGCGATGAAGGCCGTGCTGACGGGCAGCGTGCCCACGGGCGCGGCCAACCTCCAGCGCTGGCTCGTTCACGCCAAGGCGTCGCAGGAGAAGCTGGCCCGGACCCCCGGCATCGATGGGCGCCTCGCCC
>DASYQB010000066.1:0-1975 GCA_036005985.1 Candidatus Methylomirabilota bacterium
GTCCAGCCGGACATAGCCGTCCTTCTGCATGCGCCGGAGCGCCTCGGTGATGGAGGGCGCCGACAGGTGCATGTAGCGGGCGATGCGCGCGCCGATCACCGGCTTCTCGCCGCCCGCCAGATCGTAGATGGCGCCGAGATAGTCCTGGATCGCCGGAGTGGTTTCCATGCCGCAAGGATAGCGGGGGAACTGGCCAGCGGCAAGCCCCGCGGGTCGTGATAATCTTGCCCCGGAAATCCCCAACCGGAGGCGGCCCATGGACTTTGCGCTCACGGACTCCCAGGAGCTGATCAAGAAGGAAACGGCGGCGCTCGCGCGCAGCTTCTCGCTCGATTACTGGCTCGACAAGGACGACAAGGCGGAGTATCCGCACGAGTTCGTGAAGGCGTTCGCGGACAATGGCTGGCTGGGGCTCATGGTGCCGGAAGAGTACGGCGGTGCCGGGCTCGGCGTGACCGAGGCCGCGCTCATGCTCCACGAGATCTGCGCCTCGGGGGCGGGGACGTCCGGCGCCTCGCCCATCCACTTCTACATCTTTCCGCCGACGCCGGTCATCAAGTTCGGCACGGAGGCCATGAAGCGCAAGCACCTGCCGTCCATCTGCACCGGCGAGACGGTGATGGCCTTCGGCGTCACCGAGCCCAATGCGGGCACCGACACCTCGCGCATCCAGACCCGCGCGGAGAAGCACGGCGACAAATGGATCGTCAACGGGCGCAAGGTGTGGACCACCAATGCCCAGCACGCCAACAAGATCCTCCTCCTCTGCCGCACGAGCGAGCGCGATCCGAAGAAGCCCCTGAAGGGCATGACGCTCTTCTTCACGGCATTCGATCGGAAGGCCATCAGCGTCCGCCTCATCCACAAGCTCGGGCGGGCTGCCGTCGACTCGAACGAGATCGCCATCGAGAACCTCGAGATCCCCGAGGAGGACGTGGTCGGCGCGGTCGGGGAGGGGTTCTACCATCTCCTCGAGTCGCTGAATCCGGAGCGCATCGTCATCGGCATCGAGGCGGTGGGCATCGGCCGCGCCGCGCTCGACCGGGCCGTCCAGTACGCCAAGGAGCGCATCGTCTTCGACCGGCCGATCGGGAAGAACCAGGCCATCGCGCACCCCCTGGCGCATGCCTCGGCCGAGCTCGACGCCGCGGAGGGCATGTGCCTCAAGGCGGCCTGGCTCTTCGACAGTGGCCGGCCCTGCGGCAAGGAGGCCAATGCCGCCAAGCTCTTGTCCGCCGAGGCGGGCTTCAATGCCTGCGACGCGGCGCTGCAGACCTTCGGCGGCTTCGGCTACGCCAAGGAGTTCTACGTGGAGCGCCTCTGGCGGGAGGTACGCCTGTACAAGATCGCGCCCGTGTCCCAGCAGATGGCGCTCAACTATCTCGCCGAGCACGTGCTCGGGCTGCCGCGCTCCTACTGATCGCCTGCGCGGGCCCATGGCACTGACCCTCACGACCCACGACACGCGATTCGATCAGCTCGACGACGCGACCATCGCCAAGGTGCTCGCCTCGCTCGACGGCAGCCGCAATGTCCTCGCCACCCTCGAGCGCTCGGAGCTGATCTATCTGCAGGCCGAGGGCGGCGTGCGCGCGGGCTTCGTCCTCGAGTACCAGGACGGCTCCCTCGACCAGCGCTTCCGGAGCCGCGACCACGCCGTGCCCCTCGCACAGGTGACCGAGATCTTCCAGAGCTTTGCGCGCGGGGAAGCGACCTGGCGCGCGGGCCTCGCGTGGGAGCACGTGCCGTTCATCCCGCCCGCGACCCCGTGGTTCAGCACGTGGTGGGCGTACACCGCGGCGATTTTAGCGGTGGCCGCCCTCATCTGGTGGTGGCGAGGGTAGCCAGCTAGTCCGACGTCGATTCAGGCCCGACCGGCAAACGACTACTGCCTGTCCTTGAGCGCGTAGCCCTTCCCCTCCATGCACGCGCGGATCTGTGGCTGATTGTTCGCGGTTTCCGTGGCAAACCATCC
>DASYQB010000067.1:0-11642 GCA_036005985.1 Candidatus Methylomirabilota bacterium
GGTCCGTCGATCCGATCGAGGAGGAAATGGGACAGCGCGGTGATGGAGTTGAGCGGGGTGCGAAACTCGTGGCTCATGTTCGACAGGAAGCGCGACTTGAGCTCGTCGGCGCGGCGGAGGTGATCCGCTTTCTCGTCCAGCTCGGCGTAGAGGGCGACCACGCCCCGGTTCGTGTCTTCGAGCTCGCGGTTGAGGTGCTCGAGCTCCTCCTGGCGCCGGCGGAGCTCATCGAGAGCGTGGATCAGCTCCTGGTTCTGTCGCTGGACTTCCTCCAGCGGCCCCCGAGGCACTTCCCGCGCGAGGGCCTCGCCGAGGCCGGCCAGGCGGCCTGGTCCGAAGAAGAGGGCACCCCCCGGGAGGAGTTGACGGAGAACAACCTGGGTACCCTTGCCCGGGGCTGACGTGATCTCGAATTGATCCATGAGACGTCGGGCCCCGATGATGCCGAGGCCCATACCGGTCGAGGAGCGATAGGAGCCTTCGAGGATCTCGGAGAGCCGGGCGATGCCCGGCCCCTCATCGGAGACGACGATCTCGAACAGCTGGGGGATGGTGCGGCCTTCCACCCCGAACTCCACCTTTCCTCCGCCCGCATAGCGGAAGGCGTTGCGCGCGATCTCCGACACCGAGGTGGCGATCCGCGTCTGGTCCTGGGCAGCGAAGCCGAGGAGGCGGGCGAGCTGGCGGGCCCGCTGCCGGGCGAGCACGACGTCGTCCTCGAACTTCAGCGCCACCGTGACCACGCGCTGGCTCATGCCGCCGCCGTCTTGGCCACCACCACCGTGGTGTCGTCGCGGCCGCGATTGAAATCGCGGTACAGGACCGCGGCAATGAGGCTGGGGTCCCGCGCCGCGATCCCGGGATAGGCATTGAGGCTCCACTGGCTCTGAAGACCGTCGGAGTTGAGGATCACGAGGGCGTCGGGAACCCAGGCATAGGTGAATTCGGAGATAGTCCTCACGGTATGACCGAGCGTTCCGTTCTGCGACACCATGTTCCGCCGGTCGGCCGCCAGCACCGCTCCCGCGATGTTTCCGATGCCGGAGAAGGTGACCATGCCGCTGTCACAATCGATATCGGCGATGGCCACGGCCGCCCCGCGGGTGCTCCGCAGGGCATCGTGAGTGACTTTGAGTATCGCGGCCGGGCCCTCGTTGGTGTGCTTCCCGAAAATCCTGATCGCCTCTCTTGCCGCCTCCGCCGCCTCGGGGCCATGGCCGAGGCCGTCGGCCAATACGATGACCGCGCCCGACGCGTGCTTCGTCACCGCCCAGCCGTCACCGCATGTACTCTCGCCGGGCTTGGCCACAGAGACCCCCGCCACCTCCAAGCGAGTCCGCCGGGGCGCGCTGGATCGGCTCTGCCAGATGCGCGCAAGCACCGCCGTCCCCCGTCCGGGCTGGGAGTAGATCTCATGCTCGTCGGCCATCCGCGCGATTGCCCCCAGACCGGTGCCCGCGCTCCCAGACCTCGATACGCCATCCACTCGGCTCTCGGCGAGGTTCGCGATCCCCGGCCCCTTGTCGAGGCCGAGGAGCTCGATCCCGCGCTCGTCGTCTTGCTGGAGCGGGCGGATGAGGATTTCCCCTCCGCCCCCGTGCTTGACGATATTGGTCGCGACCTCGGTGACGACGAGGGCGACCCGACCCGCCGCGGTCTCGTCGAAGCCCAGGAGCCTGGCCATGCCGCTCGCCACCCGCCGCGCCTCGCCCGGCTGGGTCTCGTCGGCCACCGCCACCGATACCGCTTCGATCATGTCGTCCACCGGGCAATGGTGACCTTGGTGCCTTCACCGGGACGGGAGTCGATCGAGAACTCGCTGGACAGCCGGCGGGCACCGCCGAGACCTAGTCCCAGGCCTCCAGCCGTCGTGTAGCCGTCCTTGAGGGCTCGCTCGACGTCGGGGATGCCCGGCCCCTTGTCCTCGAAGGTCAGGCGGAGCCCGCGCCGGCCGCCGTCCTGCAGGACCTGGAGCCTGACCGTTCCCCCGCCGCCGTAGTCGAGGGTGTTACGGCTGAGCTCACTGGCCGCGGTGACGATCTTGGTCTGGTCCACGAGGCTGAAACGAAGGTCGACGGCGGCGGCCCGTACCGCCTGGCGGACCAGCACGACGTCCTCCGATGACCGGAGGGACAACGTCTCATCCCTGAGCATCGGCATCCGCGGGCTCGGCGACGGGCTCACTGCCATGGCCGTTGACCGTGTCGCTGAGTGACTGCCGCAGGATATCCATGCCCTTTTCCACGTTCAACGCGGTGCGCACCCCCGGGAGAGCCAGACCCAGCTCAACGAGGGTGATGGCGACGGCCGGTCGCATTCCCACCACCACCGTTTCCGCGTCGAGGATCCGCGCGATGGCCGCGATGCTCCCGAGCATCCGGCCGATGAACGAGTCGACGACCTCGAGGGCGGAGATATCGATGAGGACGGCGCGGGAGCGCGCCTTGACGATGCGGTCGGCAAGGTCTTCCTGGAGGGTGGTGGCCAGCCGGTCGTGCATGTCCACCTGGATGGTGACGAGAAGATAGTCACCCATCTTGAGAATGGGGATGCGCTCCATGGATGACGCGCTCATGCCGAGCGCTGCGTTGCGCGGACGATGGCGAGGCCGGTGCGCTTGAGGGCCACCGCGAAGGCACCCGCCAGGGTCGCCTTGCTCGTCACGTCACCCAGCTCCACGCCGAGGTGCACGATGGTCTGAGCGATCTGAGGCCGGATGCCGCTGATCAGGCAATCGGCGCCCATGAGGCGGGCCGCTGCCACCGTCTTCAGGAGATGCTGGGCGACCAGGGTGTCCACGGTGGGCACGCCGGTGATATCGATGATGGCGATGGCCGCCCCTGTCTCCACGATGCGCGTGAGGAGCGACTCCATGACGAGCTGAGTCCGCTCGCTATCGAGGGTGCCGATGAGGGGCAGGGCGAGGATGCCTTCCCACAGCTCCACCACCGGGGTGGAGAGCTCGAGCATGGTGCGCTGCTGACGCGCGATCACGTCCTCGCGGCCCTTCTGGAAGACCTCGATGGTGTGGAGGGCGAGCTTGTCGATGAGTACGTTGATGAGCCAGGTCTCCGCGGCGAGGGCGGCCGGATCCTTGGCGAGGTCGCGCTGGAGGCGCGCGAAGATCGGCTCCTTGATCGAGAACACGAAGGTCGCGGTCTCCGTGTAGGAGAATCCTTGCCGGGCTCGCGACTGGGAGATCGAGGCAAGAATATCGCGCAATCCCTGCCAGGAAGGGCTCTTGATGTCGCTTCCATCGCCGCTGGCCAGAGCGTGCCTGAGAGCCTGGAGCATCTCCCGAGACTGGTCTTCCAGCTCGGCCTTCTGCATCAGATCGGGCCTCGCGGTGGCTGCGGTCATCTGCGCTTGCACCCAGTCCTGGAGGATTTCTCCCTCGTGCTTGTGGATCAGCTCCGCGATTCGACTGGCCACTGGCATGCTCTTCTCCCTCCTGTAGGGACGGCGACGGCCGTCAGCGTGAGGCACGTTAGAGGTTGGTCTCCGGCTGGCGCATGGGCAGGAGCTCAGACCGTGGACTGGGTAGGACTTCCACGATGCGGAATATCATTGGCCTCCGAGAAAAGGCTTGCGGGCGAACACGTTTAACATTCCCCCGTGACGGTGTCAAGGCGCCGGTTTTCCTGACGAGCGGATGCACGCGGCATTCCGCGGCTCTGGCTTTCGTGGGGCTTGACCGGCCCCTCGTATCGCCTTCTTCACGTCGGCCGGAGCGGTCGGCGGAGAGTCCGGCCGCTCCGTCCGGCAAATGGTGTCCTCTGACGTGCGGGCAGAAGCAACGCAACGGCCGTGCCACGAGGAGGCAACGCTAAGTGCGGAGAAACTGTGGGGGCGGTAGCTCGTTGACCGCCCACCCATCCATTCTTACCGGGTCACCTCTTCACGCTAGCGGCTGCTTCCCGGGACCGTGGTGGGGCGGCCTTGACAGAAATCGCGCCGGCTGGCCTACTCTGGCGACACTGTGCCCATCCAGTTGTCCGTTCTCGAGTGGGTCGAAGCGCACGACCGTCCCCCCCCTGCCAAAGGAGAGAGGAATGAAGGAGCGCGTGGTCTATTTGAACGGTGCTCTCGTCCCGGAGAGCCAGGCGATGATCTCGGTGTTCGACCGGGGCGTGCAGTACGGCGATGCCGTCTACGACGAGGCCCGCACCTTCGGGGGACGGCCCTTCAAGCTTCGCGAGCACATCGATCGCCTCTACCGCTCCTGCAGCTACACCCGCATGCCCTTGCGCCTGACCGCGGACGAGATGGAGAAGCAGACCCGGGAGGTGCTGGAGCACAACCTGTCGCTTCTCGCGCCTGACGCGGAGACCATGATCTGGTGGAGCGTCACGCGGGGAGTGAGCTCGGTCACCCGCCTCATCGGCGAGAGCACGGACGCCACCGTGATCATCTACACCTTCCCCGTTCCTTTCGGCGCCTTCGCCAAGTGGGTCACGCGCGGCGCCCGGGTAGTCACCCCCGCCACCCGGCGGACCCCGCCCCAGTGCCTCGACCCGCGGGCCAAAGTCTCAAACCGGATGAATCATATCCTCGCTGACATGGAAGCCAAGGCGGCCGACCCCGAGGCGTACAGCCTCATGCTCGACATCGGCGGCAACATCGCCGAGAACAGCACGGGGAATTTCTTTTTCGTTCGCGACGGCACCATCTGCACCTCCGGGGCGGGCATGGCCCTCGAGGGGGTGACCCGGGCGACCATCTTCGAGCTGGCGCAGAACGCGGGCATCCCCGTGGCCACCGGCGAGTTTCCGCTCTTCGACGTCTACCTCGCGGAGGAAGCCTTCCTCACCGCCACCTCGTTCAGCATCCTCCCCGTGGCCAGTGTCAACGGAAAGGCCATGAGTGCGGGCGCCCCGGGCCCGGTGACGCAGCTCCTGACCAGGCGATGGAGCGAGTTGGTCGGCCTCGACATCGTCGCCCAGGCCCTCGGTCAGCTGAAGGGAGCCTAGTCGGGCCGAGGATGGGAGACAGCGCCTCCACGTGACCGGAGTGCTTCCGGATCAGTAGGGGATGTCGATGAGGCGGTCCTGCGCCTCCCGCATGTCCCGCTCGAGCAGGTCACGCAGGGCAGGGGCCATGGGCCCGGGCTTGCCGTCAGCGATGGGCTTGCCGTCCCATTCGACGATCGGCGCCACCTTGACGGAGCTGCCCACGAGCAGCATCTCGCGCGCCGCCCTCGCCTCGGCCACGGGGATGTCGCAGACCTCGACGCCGCGAAGCGGGCCGCCCACGAGCCCGCGAGCGAGGGCGAGTAGGCGGAGCGAGGTGCAGCCGGTCAGGATGTGGTCGAACTTCGGGTGGCGGAGCACGCCGTCATCGCCCACGAAGGCCACATTCATGTTGGAGCTTTCCCCCACGTGGCCCGCGTCGTCGACGAACACTCCGTTGTCGAGGCCCGCTTCCTGCGCTTCGAGCTGCATGAGGATGTTGGGCAGGTAGTTGGTGCTCTTGGTCACCGCGTACAGCGGCGGCTTGATGGGATACGTCGTGGTCATCACGCGCAGGCCGTGCGTGTACCACCTCTCCGGATAGGCGAGGCCGCCGAAGATCATCACGAAGAAGCCGGGCTCGGCGCCGGCCGCGGGGGGCAGGCCGAGGCTCCCCGGTCCCGCGGAGATCCAGTAGCGAACGGAGCCGTCGCGCTGGCCGCTGGCCGCGGCGGTGCGGGCGATGATCTCGCGCATCTCTTCGCGACGGCAGGGCAGGGGCAGCTTGGAAAGCCCGGCGGAGCGGACGAAGCGGTCGAGATGGGCCTCGAGGTCGTAGATCTTCCCGTCGACGATGGCCGCGGTGTCGAAGACGCCATGCCCGCGATGCACGATGTGATCGTCGAAGGGGAGCACCATGAGGGCAGGATCGGTCACGATGCCGCCGAGCTGGCTCGAGTAGAAGGCCCAGTAGGGAACGGGCTGCCGGGTCCGCAGGGCGCGAAGATGCTCGATGACCTCCTCGGCCTGGAGCACACGCGGAGTGAGGGTTTCCATCAGGCGAACACGAGCACGCCGCGTCCCACCGCGTCGCTCTCGATGTCCTCGTAGGCCCGGTTGATCTCGGCGAGGGGATAGCGCCGCGCCACCAGTCCCTTCACGTCGAGGAGGCCGCGGGTGACCCAGTCGCAGATGCGCGGCATGTCCTGGCGCGGATGGGCGGAGCCGTAGTAGCAGCCGCGGATGGTCTTCTCCATGCGCGTGATGACCACCGGCTCGATGGGCGCGGCGTCACCCACGGGGGCGATCCCCACGATGACCGCGGTGCCGCGCTTGCGCATCATGTCCACGGCCATCTTGCTCGTGGCCCCGCTCCCGTAAGCCTCGAAGGCGAAGTGGGCGCCCCCGCCCGTGAGCGCCTGCACCTGGGCCACTGCGTCCTCGGCGCGCGCGTTGACGGTGTGGGTCGCCCCGAACTTCCCGGCGAAGGCGAGAGCCGCCTCCTTGACGTCCACGGCGACGATAGTGGTCGCGCCGCAGAGCCGCGCGCCCTGGAGGACGTTGAGGCCGACGCCACCGCAGCCGATCACCGCCACGCTGTCTCCCGGCTGGACCCGCGCGTTGAAGACAGCGGCGCCCACGCCGGTGGTCACGCTGCAGCCGATGAGCGCCAACTGGGCGAAGTCGAGGGTGGCCGGCGCGGGAATGCAGCCCGCCTCGGGCACCACCGCGTATTCGGCGAAGCAGGCGACCTTCCCCATGTGGGTGCAGTCCTGCCCGGCCAGGGTATGCAGGCGCGAGGTGCTGTCATAGAGCTTGCCCGAGGTGCGGCCGTGCTCGTCGCAGAGATGCGGATGGCCGCTCTCGCAGGAGTGGCAGTGACCGCAGTTTGGCACGAAGCTCAGGATGACCCGGTCGCCCGGCTTGACCATGGTCACGCCCTCGCCCACCGCTTCCACGGTGCCCGAGCCCTCGTGGCCGAGCACGGCGGGCAGGGCGATGGTCGCCTCGCCCTTCTGGAAGTGCAGATCGCTCCGGCAGACGCCGGCGGCGCCCACCTTCACCAGCACCTCGCCCCGCTTGGGCGGATCGAGATCCACCATCTCGAGCGAGTAGGGCTTGTTGACATCGTAGAGCACAGCAGCGGTGATACGCATGTGGGGCTCCCCGGCTTCGGTCGTGGTCGCAGCGAGCCGCCAGACTAGCGGAGAGCGCGGCCATTGTCCAGCGTGGGCGGCCTTGACACTCGTGGCCCTCGCTGGCTTACTCTGACCCGCGCATGCGAGACCTCGCCGTAGACAATGCCGTGTCGGTCTTCGTGGACCAGCCGCTCGCCGAGGGGCTCGGCCCTCGTCCTGCCCTCGTGACTCCCGGTGGCGCCTGCACTTACGACGAGCTGGCCGCGCTGACCAGCCGGGTCGCCCGGGCCCTCCGGGAGCTCGGGGTGGAGGCCGAGCAGCGCGTGGCCCTCCTCATGCCCGACGGCATCGGCTTCGCCGTCACCTTCTTCGCCGCGCTCAAGCTGGGCGCGGTGGCGGTGCCTCTCAACACGCGGCTGCCCGCGAAGAACCTCCACTTCATTCTCGACGACTGCCGGGCCAAGGTGCTCGTGACGGACGGCGGGCTCACCGTGTCCCTCGATCGGAGCAGCCGGGCGAGAGCAGTGACCTTCGAGGAGCTGACGAAGGGGCCCGACGGGGGACCGCTGGAGGCCGAGCCGGTGGGCGGGGACGCCATGGCCTTCTGGCTCTACACGTCAGGCACCACGGGCACGCCGAAGGCGGCCATGCATTGTCACCGCAATCTCCTCGCCTGCCATCTCTACGCCGAGGGCGTGCTGGAGGTGAGCGCGGAGGACCGCGTCTTCTCCACCTCCAAGCTCTTCTTCGCTTATGCCCTGGGCAACGCGCTGACCATTCCGCTCTACGCCCGCGCCAGCGCGTATCTCCATCCGGCGTGGCTGGATCCCGCGGCGGTGCTCGGCGTGCTCCGGAGCTATCGCCCGACGCTCTTCTTTTCCGTGCCCACGATGTACGGTCATCTCCTCAAGGCCGATCTCCCGCCGGAGGCCTTTCGCTCGGTGCGCCAGTGCGTCTCGGCGGGAGAGAAGCTGCCCGCGGAGATCCATCATGCCTGGCGGGAGCGCTTCGGCGTGGAGATCCTCGACGCTATCGGCGCTACCGAGACGATCTACATGTTCGTCAGCAATCGCCCCGGCCTGAGCCGGCCCGGCCGCTCGGGCACCGCGTCGCCGGGCGTCGAGGTGCGCGTGCTCGATGCGGAGGGCCAGCCTGTGCCCGACGGGACCCAGGGTGTGCTGTGGGTCAAGACACCATCCGCGGCCGTCGGCTACTGGAAGCGTCTGGATCACTCACGGCGGACCTTCGTGGGCGACTGGTTCAGGACGGGCGACGTCTACGTGCGGGACGCCGACGGCTTCTACACCCACTGTGGCCGCGAAGACGACTTCTTCAAGGTGGCGGGCCAGTGGGTGGTGCCCGCCGACGTCGAGGCGGTCATGCTCAAGCATCCCGCGGTGCTCGAGGCGGCGGTGGTCGGCGCGGAGGAGGCCTCGGGCCTCGTCAAGACCTTCGTCTTCGTCGTTCCGCGCGATCAAGCCAGTGACCCGGAGGCACTCATCGCCGAGCTCCGGCAGCTCGCCGAGAGCTCGCTGCCCGCCCATGAGCGCCCGCGCGAGATACGCGTGGTGCGGGAGATGCCGCGCACGGATACCGGCAAGCTCAAGCGCTTCCAGCTCAAGGAAGAGGTGCAGGGCCGGCGATGACGGGAGCGGTGAACCGGATCGACATCAAGGTGAGGTGGTCGGAGGCTGATGCGGCGGGCATCGCCTTCTATCCGCGCTTCTTTGAATGGTTCGACATGGCCACGGAGGCGCTGTTCGAGTCGCTGGAGCTGCCGTGGCCGGTGATCTTTCCCCGCTATCGCGTGGTCGGGGTGCCCATCGTGGACGTGGGGGCGCGGTTCGCTTCCCCCGTGCGCTACGGAGATACGGTGACGGTGCGGGCGAGCGTCAGCGAGGTGCGGGAGAAGATCTTCCGTGTCGATCACGAGGTGTCGGTGGGCGAACGTCATTGCGCGTCGGGCTTCGAGGTGCGGGCGTGGGTCGGGCAGCCTGACGAGCCCGGGGGCCAGCTTCGCGCCAAGCCCCTGCCCATCGAGATCGCCACCAAGCTCAAGGGAGAGGGGGGCGTCTACGCATGAAACCCGAGGTCATCTACACCAAGGCCGCGCCCAAGACGGGCTTTTCCGAGGGCATGGAGTCGCCCATCGCCCAGGGCGTGAAGTGCGGGCAGTTCCTCTTCGTCTCGGGGCAGGGACCGCTCGATCCCGCCACCAAGGAAGTCGTCTCGCCGGATCTGGCCGAGCAGACGCGCGTGACCCTGGACAACATGCGGGCGGTGCTCGAGGCGGGCGGGACTTCCATCGAGAACGTGGTGAAGGTCGGGGTGTTCCTGCGCAGCATGGACGACTTTCCCGTGTTCAATCGCGTGTTCAAGGACTACTTCAAGGGAGTCCAGCCGGCGCGCACCACCGTGGAGGCGGCGGCGCCGCGCACGGGCGTCAACGTGGAGATCGACTGCATCGCCTTCATTCCGTGACTTTCACCCTCTCCCTCCCTGGAGGGAGAGGGCAGGGTGAGGGTGGATAAAGATTCGATTCGCCCCCTCACCCCGGCCCTCTCCCCTCTCGGGGGCGAGGGAGACAGGAGGATATATGGGCTTGGCTGGGGCGTACTTGTCGGTTCACACGCCGAGATATTGCACGCTCGAGGCGGCGTTCGAGGGAAAGCTCGCCTCGGAAGTGTTTCGCCCTGTCCGCGACGGGCTGGTGGCCCAGGGGCGTGAGGTGGCGCGGGCGCGCCTCGACGCGGTGGTGATCAACTCCTGTCACCTGATCTCGACGTTTCCCACCGTGGTCGACGGGACGCCGCGACACCAGGGCGTGCTCACCGCCCAGGAGGCGCCCGAGATCATCCATGGCGTCGGCTACGACATCCCCGGCGATTACGAGCTGGCCGCGGCCATCGTGGCGCGCGGGCGGGCGGCGGGACTCCAGTCCGTGCTCGCCAACGACGTGCACTACCCGCTCGACTACGGCACGGTCATGCCCATGGTGTGCTATCTCGACCGCGCCCAGAAGCTGCCCCTGGTCCCCGTCTCCGTGTGTCTCAGCGCGGACCTCGCGGAGTCCTTC
This sequence comes from Candidatus Methylomirabilota bacterium, assembly GCA_036005985.1. Lineage (GTDB taxonomy): Bacteria > Methylomirabilota > Methylomirabilia > Rokubacteriales > CSP1-6 > AR37. The sequence continues at coordinate 10,164 of DASYQB010000067.1, forward strand.
GAGTGGGGGCGCCACATCGCGATCGCGGCGCGCGAGAGCGGAAAGCGGGTGGGCTTCGTGGCGAGCGGGAGCGTGTCCCACAAGCTGGTGCGCGGGCCGGAGAAAGGTCCCTTGCCGGAAGACGAGGAGCTCGATCATCGCCTCGCCAAGATGCTCGCGGCGGGACAGTACGCGGAGCTCTGGGCCTGGCTGCCCGAGTTCTGCCGGGCGACCCAGGCGGAGATGGGCGGCCGCCACCTCGCCATGCTCATGGGGGCGGTGATCGAATCGAAGCAGCGCTTCGGCGCGGCCGTGCATGCCTACGGACCGTCCTCGGGGAGCGGCAACTACGTCGTTTCCTTGACCGCGGAACCTTAGCGGATGCCGACCGGTTCGGTTATTCTTGAAAGGCCATTTTCGATACGACATCGCGACACCCCATGACCACACTCTCCAACGAAGGAGAAGGCAGATGAAACCTGTGACACGTCGAACGTTCCTGGGGGGAGCCGCCGCGACGGCGGCGGGCCTGGCGGCGGGACCGTGGGTGCTCCGCGCGCACGCGCAGTCGGGACCGCTCAAGATCGGACTGGTGCTGCCCTATACGGGAGCGTACGCCGTGCTCGGCGAGAGCATCACCCAGGGTATGGAGCTGGTGTTCGCCCGGGAGAACTGGACGGTGGCCGGGCGCAAGGTCGAGATGATCAAGGAAGACGACGAGATGAAGCCGCCGGTGGGCATCCGGAAAACAGAGAAGCTCATCGACTCGGACAAGGTGGACATCCTCACGGGGCCCGTGCACAGCGGCATCCTCCTCGGCATGCGTGACAAGGTGCACGCGAGCAAGACCATTCTCATCGTGTCCAATGCCGGCGCCGACGACATCAGCCGCGCCAAGTGCTCGAAGTGGATCTTCCGCACGTCGTTCTCGAACTGGCAGCCCAACTGGCCCATGGGGCCGTGGGTCGCCAAGAACGTGTCGAAGGAAGTGTTCGTGGCCGCTCCGAACTACCAGGCGGGCAAGGATCAGATGGGCGCCTTCAAGGAACCGTTCCTCGCCGCCGGGGGCAAGGTCATCGGCGAGGACTACCCCAAGCTCGGGGAGACCGACTACGCTCCGTACCTGACGAAGATCAAGCAGTCCGGAGCCAAGGCCGTGTACGCCTTCTTCTCGGGCACGGATGCGGTGGGCTTCGTGAAGCAGTTCGACGAGTTCGGCCTCAAGCAGTCGGTGAAGCTCACGGGCGCCGGCTTCCTCGTGGAGCCCGACGTCCTGCCCGCCCAGGGCAAGGCAGCTCTCGGAGTGATCAGCGGGCACTTCTACACGCCGCTCCTCGACAATCCCACCAACGTCCGCTTCGTGAAGGAGTTCCGCGACAAGTTCGGGGGAAAGATGCCCGACGGCTTCGCCTGCCAGGGCTACGACACCGCGGAGACGATCGTGCGCGCGGTCAAGGCGACGAGCGGTAACACGCAGGACAAGGAGAAGCTGGTGGCGGC
>DASYQB010000068.1:0-2015 GCA_036005985.1 Candidatus Methylomirabilota bacterium
GGTCCTGGACGCCGGTGAGGGTGACCCGCGACCAGGCGATGGCCACGATGCCTTCCACCACGCCCACGGGGAGGCGCTCCTCTTCGAGGATGGGCCCCTGCTCGATATGGAGCTCGAGATAGGCGCGGAGGGGGCGGGGAATGCAGGGCTCGGGGCCGAGGTAGCCGATCCGCTCGAGCTCGTCGCCCAGGCGCAGGCCGTCACGGTCGCGCGCATTGTAGGCGTCCTCGAGGGGGATCTTGCCCGCCATCACTCCCGAGCCGATCATGGCCGGCTGGAAGCGCGCGCCCTCCTCGTTGGTGAAGATGGCCATGGCCACGGGATGCCGAGTCTCGATCTTCCGGTCATTCAGCGTCCGAATGGTCTCGAGGGCGCACAGCACACCGAGCTGCCCGTCGTACTTGCCTCCGGTGGGGACGGAGTCGGCGTGCGAGCCCATCAGGACGGGCGGCCGGCCGTCGCCCCCCGCGCGCTGCCCGAAGATATTGCCCATCTGGTCCACGGTGACGGCGAGCCCGGCCTCGCGCATCCAGCGCACGAGGAGATCGCGCCCCCGCCGGTCGTCGTCGGTGAGGGCGACACGGTTGAGCCCGCCCTTGGCGGTGGCCCCGATGCGCCCCAGAGCCTCCATGCTCTCTTCGAGCCGCTTGCGATTGATGCGCACGGTTCCTCCGGGCCTAGAGTCCGAGATACGCCTTCTTGAGCCGGTCGTCGGCCGCCAGATCACCCGCGGCGCCGCTCAGCACGAGACGACCATTTTCCAGCACGCAGGCCCGATGGGCAAGGGCCAACGCCCGGCGCACGTTCTGCTCGACGAGAAGAATGGTCACACCGGCGCGATTGATGGCAGCCACCGTCTCGAAGATCTTCTGGACGAGGACGGGGGCGATGCCGAGGGTGGGCTCGTCCAGCATGAGGAGTCGCGGCTTGGTCATGAGGGCCCGGCCAATGGCGCACATCTGCTGCTCCCCGCCGGAGAGCGAGCCGGCGAGCTGGCTCGTCCGCTCGCCGAGGATGGGGAAGAGATCGAGCACATAGGCGAGGCTCCTCGCCTGCTCGGCCCGTGCCGCCGCGGGATGCGCGCCCAGGAGCAGATTCTCGCGCACGGTCATGAAGGGGAACAGGCGTCGCCCCTCGGGCACCTGCACGATGCCGTGGCCGACGCGGTCGTGGGGGGGGACACGCGTGAGATCCTGGCCGGTGAAGGTGACCCGTCCCGTGCGCGCGGGCAGGGTGCCCGAGATCACGCGCAGGGTCGTGGTCTTGCCCGCGGCGTTGGCGCCCACGAGGGCCACGATCTCTCCTTCCTGCACGTCGAGGCTGACCCCGTGGAGGGCCTGGAGGTCGCCGTAGAAGGCGTCGATGCCCTCAAGCGTCAGCAAGCACGAACTCCTCGCCGAGGTAGGCGTCGACCACGCGGCGGTCGCTCGCGATGGACTCCGGCGTGCCCTCGGCGATCTTCTCGCCATGGTGAAGCACCACGATGCGCTGGGCCAGCCGCATCATGGCGGCCATGACGTGCTCGATGATGATCAGCCCGAGCCCTTCCGCGTGGAGGGAGCGGATGAGGGTGATCATCTCGCCGAGCTCGGTGGCGTTGAGTCCGGCCATGACCTCGTCCAGAAGGAGGAGGCGCGGCCGGGTGGCGAGGGCGCGGGCGACCTCGAGCCGCTTGCGCAAGCCGATAGGGAGCGAGCGCGCGGCGCTGCCCGCGAACGGCTCGAGGCGGCACAGGGCGACGACCCGGCGCGCTTCCTCCCGCGCCGCGGACACCGAGGTGAGGCGGGTGAGGGCCCCGATCATCACGTTGTCCTCGACGGAGAGATTGCCGAAGGGCTTGACGATCTGGAAGGTGCGGCAGAGGCCGAGGGCGCAGATCTCATGGGCGGGCACGCGCGAGACGTCGCGGCCGTCGAGAAGGACGCGGCCTTCGTCTGGCGCGAAGAAGCCCGAGATGACGTTGAAGAGTGTGGTCTTGCCCGCTCCGTTGGGGCCGATGATGCCCACGATCTCCC
>DASYQB010000069.1:0-3854 GCA_036005985.1 Candidatus Methylomirabilota bacterium
ATGGTCCGGGACGGAATGCCCATGCCGAGGGCGCCGCGCGCCTTCCCCTGGGCGATGCGCACGCGCAGCGTTCCGCAGCCGTCGTCGCGCTGCACAGTGACGACCTGGCCACCCGCGTCCACCACCACCACGGCGAGAGGAAGCATTCGCTCGCGGCGGCCCGCGGCGATGGCGCGGGTGGCGATGGCGGTGGCCTGCTCGAGGGTGAGCGTCGAGACGACGTGACGAAGGGCCATGACGGTTCGCGATACTAGCATCAAACGCCGCGACAGAGAGGTGGAAGCGTGCCCACGCCGCTCCGCGTCGACACGATGCCTACGCGGTGGACGCGGCGCTCGCCGCCGATTCGGGCGCCCGCAGCACACTCACGGCCACGCGCAGGCTCTCCGTCCCGCCCCCGCGCCGCAGTCCCTTCACGGGCGGCACGTCGTCGTAGTCGCGGCCGTGGCCGACCTTGACGTAGGTCTGACCGACCGCCACGCCATTGGTGGGATCGAAGCCGACCCAGCCGCTGCCCGGGAGATAGGCCTCTACCCAGGCGTGCGAGGCATCCGAGCCCAGATTGAGACCCGGGCTCGTCTCGAGATACCCGCTCACATAGCGCGAGGGGATGCCGAGCATCCGGCACACCGCGAGCATCGCGTGCGTGTAGTCCTGGCACACCCCCACCCCCGCCTCGACGAAGGCGGCGATGGGCGTATCGATCTCCGTCACGTCCTGCCGGTAGGTGAAGAATCCGTGCAGATGCCGGGTGAGCCGGGAGAGATAGTCGACCACGTCGCCCTCGGATGGAAAGGCCGGCGCCTGCATGGCCGCCTGCCAGTCCCGGTCCAGCGGCACCCGCCGCGTGGGCGCGAGAAAGTCGAAGAAGCGCGGGCGGAGCTCGGCCAGGCTGGTCGCCGCCACGGGAATGGGGGCGGACCGCGGGTACGTGACCACGCTCGAGCGCGCCTGGATGGCCAGCCGTCGATGCGACTCCGCGATGTGGAACTGATGCACCCGGTTGCCGTAGTAGTCGGTGTGATTGCGGACAGTGGCATCCGGCGAGAGGTCGAGAGTGAACGACAGCAGGCTCTGGCCGTGATCGTCCATGGGGAAGAGCCGTACCTCGTTGAAGGAATCCCACGCCGGCTCGGGATAGCGATACTCGGTGAGATGGACCACCGTGAGACGCACGGGCGCGTCGGGAGCCGCGGTCACGATGCGCCCTGTCGCTGGGCCTCGCGGGGCTCGAGGGTTCCCTTCACGCCAAAGTAAGTGGAGCTGATGGCGTCGGAGATCGCCGCCACCTCTTCGAGCAGCGTCTCGATGCCGGGCTCCCGGCTGTCGAGGATGGCCTCCACCCCCGGCAGGTACTCGAGACGGGCGGCGAGCCAGCCCGCCAGCCGGGCGGCCGAGTCCGATGCGCCGGGATTGAGCCGCTCGATGCTCCCGAGGGTCGCGTGAAGGGCGGCCAGGTTGTGACGCACGCTGCGCGGGAAATCGGGATCGAGGAGCAGGAAGGCGGCGATGCGCCGTCCTTCGAGGGCCGAGTGGTGGCGCTTGCGGAACGCCTCGTAGGCGGAGACCGACTTGAGCAGGGCCATCCCGCGGTGGTTCTCGAGACCGCGGGCCACCGGCTCGACGCCCGCCCCCTGGCGCTGGCGGACTTGGAGGAGCCGGAGCACGTTGTCCGCCCGCTCGAGGTGATGCCCGGCGAGGAGGAAGTACCATCCGAGGTCGCGCGGCAAGGTCGCGTGGGCGATGCCGATGAAGAGGTGGCTCGCCTCGCGCGCGGCCACGCAGTACTCGTGGAGCCCGTCCTCGTCGAGAATGCGCTCGGTGGAGAAGCAGAGGGCGAGGTAGGCGCGGTTTAGCGTCTCCCACATCTCGAGGCTGATGCGATCGCGCAGGCCCCGCGCATCTTCGCGGGCCCGGCTCAAGCTGGAGCGGATGCTCGAGGAGTTCTGCGGGTGAAAGGCGAGCCATTCCGGCACCGTCCGGCCATCCGCCCGGTCAAAGTGCTCGCGGAATGCTCCCTCGTCTCCCGTCAGAGCGAGGAGCGGCGCCCACTGCTCGGTGACGATGCCCTTGGCGCCCGCCACCACGGGCGCTTCCACGATGGCGTGGTAATTCACGTCGAGGAGGCGCGCGGTGTTCTCCACCCGCTCGATGTACCGCCCGATCCAGTACAGGTTCTCGGCGATCCGGCTGAGCATCAGGCCTGGCCGGTGTCCGACAGGACCCAGGTGTCCTTCGAGCCGCCGCCTTGGGAAGAGTTGACCACGAGCGAGCCGCGCTTCAGCGCCACCCGCGTGAGCCCCCCCGGCACCACGGTGATGTCCTCGCCTACCAGAACATAGGGACGGAGGTCGATGTGGCAGGGCTCGAAGCATCCCGTGTCGGAGTAGAAGCAGGGGTGGCGCCCCAGGGCCACCACAGGCTGCCCGATGTAGTTCGCGGGTTCGGCGCGGACCGTCTCCAGAAAGTCCTGGCGCTGGGCAGCCGTGGACTCGGGGCCGATGAGCATGCCGTAGCCGCCCGACTGCCCCACCGCTTTGATCACGAGCGACTCGGCATTATCGAGAATGTAGGCGAGTCCGTCGGGCTCAGCGCCGAGGAACGTGGGGACATTGGGCAGCAGCGGCTCCTGTCCCAGGTAGAAACGGATCATGGCCGGCACGTAGCTGTACATGGCCTTGTCGTCGGCCACTCCGGTGCCCACGGCATTGGCGAGAGCCACCCGGCCCTGGCGATAGACCTGGAGAAGCCCGGGGACTCCGAGCATCGAATCGGCACGGAACACCGCGGGGTCGAGGAAATCGTCGTCGATCCGCCGATAGATCACGTCCACCTGCTGGCGGCCCTGGGTCGTGCGCATCCAGACGCGCCGGTCCTCCACGTAGAGGTCCCGGCCTTCGCAGAGCTCGATGCCCATCTGCTGGGCAAGGTAGGCGTGCTCGAAGTAGGCGCTGTTGTAGAGCCCCGGCGTGAGGAGCACGATGGTCGGCTCCTTGAGGTCCCGCGGGGAAAGGCTGCGCAGCATCTCGAGGAGGGCGGTGGTGTAGTGCTGGACAGGCCGCACGCCGCGCCCTTCGAAGAGCATGGGAAAGGTGCGCGTCATGACCATGCGGTTGGCGAGCATGTAGCTCACCCCGCTCGGCGTCCGCAGGTTGTCCTCCAGCACCATGTAGCGGCCGTCGTCGCCCCGGATGAGGTCGATGCCGCTCACGTGGGTGTACACCTCGTGAGGCATGGCGATGCCGTGCACCTCGCGACGAAAGGCGGGATTGCCGAGGACGAGCCTCCGCGGGATGATCCCCTCGTCGAGGATCTTCGCCTCGTGGTAGATGTCCCGCAGGAACAGATTGAGCGCACGCACGCGCTGGATCAGCCCCGCCTCGATCAACGACCACTCGGCGGCCGGAATGATTCGCGGGAGGAGATCGAAGGGAAAGGTGCGCTCGGTGCCCGACTCGTCACCGTACACGGTGAACGTGATGCCCTGATTGCGGAAAGTCAGGTCGGCGAGGGCCCGCCGCCGGCCGAACTCCACGGGGGAGAGCGACCGGATGCGCTTGATGATGTCGGCGTAGTGCTGGCGGGGTGACCCGTCTGCCTCGAACACTTCGTCGAAGAAGCTCTTCGCGTCGTAGTCGGCGAACACGGCCCACCCTCCGCTGCCGTGCTGACCCGTCCCCCCCGTCACCGGACTCAGCGGGAGCGCGCCAGCCGCTTGAGCGGCGCGTCCTTGAGCCGCGTGATGATCCACTCCTTGTCGAGCCGCGCGCCGATCCGCCGGTAGAAGCGAATGGCCGGGGCGTTCCAGTCCAGCACCGACCATTCCATTCTGCCACAGCCGCGAGTGACCGCGA
>DASYQB010000070.1:0-4237 GCA_036005985.1 Candidatus Methylomirabilota bacterium
CGCCCCCGCGGTGGCGGCGGGGATGGCGCTCGTCGCGTTCGCCCTCGTCGTGGGCGGGCAGGCCTCCGTCCTCCGGGCCACCGTGATGGGACTGCTGCTCCTGGGAGCCATGCTGCTCGACCGGGAATCGCAGCTCATGAACGCTCTCGCCCTCGCCGCGATCGTGCTCCTCGCCTGGCGTCCCGGCGATCTGGGCGAGCCCGGCTTTCAGCTGTCCTTCGCGGCGACGGCCGGGATCATCTACCTCACGCCTTCCATCACCGGCTGGCTCTCGGCCCGAGGATGGCCCAAGTGGCTCGCCACGTCGACGGCGGTGAGCCTCGGGGCTCAGGCCGCGGTGACCCCTGTGATGCTCGCCCACTTCAATCAGCTCTCCCTGATCGGCGTCGCCGCCAACCTCGTCGTGGTCCCGCTCGCCGCGGCCGGCACCACGCTCGGCATGCTCGCCCTGTTGGCGGAGTTAGTGAGTGGGTTCGCAGCCGACCTGCTCTTCCAGGCTCTCTGGCTGCTGCTCCTCGCCCTGCGCGCCGCCGTCTGGGTGGCGGCCCAGCTGCCGGCGGCCATGGTGTATCTTCCCGCCCCGAGCTGGGCGGCCATCGCCGCCTGGTGCGCGGCGCTGGCTCTCGTCCCGTACCTTGGCGGCTCACGACGATGGATTGGGGGACCTGCGCTGGCCTGTCTCGGGCTCGCGATCGGCCTCTCCGTGTGGCCGTGGGTAAGGCCAAGCGACGGACGCCTCCGCGTCACCTTTCTCGACGTGGGCCAGGGTGACTCCATTCTGGTGGAGCTCCCGGAAGGGCCGCGGCTGCTCGTCGACGGCGGCCCCGCGGGCGGCCATCGGCTCGACGTGGGCGAGCGGGTGCTCGCGCCCTTTCTCTGGAACCGCCCCGCGGCGCGGCTCGACGCGGTGGCGCTCACGCATCCGGATTCCGATCACTCGGGCGGCCTCCGCGCCGTCCTCACGCGCTTTCGCGTGCGCGAGTTCTGGGAAAATGGCCGGTGGATCTCCGGCACCGAGGACACCCTTCGTGCCGTGGAGCGCTCCGGCGCCTGCCGGCGCACCCTCGTGGCGGGTCAGCGGCTCTGGCTCGGGTCGGCGCTGCTCACCGTCCTCAACCCCGACGGTAGAGTCCCGCTGGACGAGGCGCCGCCTTTTGGACAGAACGAGGAGTCGCTGGTGCTCCGCCTCGACTGGCGAGGAGTTTCGCTGCTCCTCACCGGCGACCTCGGCGCTCCCGGCGAGGAGCACCTGCTCGCCTCCCATGCGCCGCTACGATCGCTGGTGCTGAAGGTGGGTCATCACGGCAGCCGCTATTCGTCTACCGAGGACTTCCTCGATGCGACGGGAGCGCTCCTGGCCGTGATCTCCGTGGGCGCCCGCAATTCCTTCGGCCACCCAACTCCGGAGGCTCTCGGGCGCCTCGAGGCGGGGCAGGCGCGGATCTACCGAACCGACCGCGATGGCGCCGTGATGCTGGAAACGGACGGTCGCACGCTCTCAGTCACCCGCTGGGCCTCGGGCGAGGTGGATCGCTTTGAGCTCGATCCGGAACGGGAGTCTTGAACACACCGCGGCCCCCGACACGATGTCGAGGGCCGCGGTGGGACGCGCGGGAAGCGGGAGGAGACGGTGCTCCTAGCTCTCGAAGCTGCGCTCGTACTGCGTGCGCAGCCGCTCCAGCTCCTCGGGATCGAGACGCATGCCCAGGGAGAGCCCCATCTCCCCCAGGATGGTCTTGATCTCGTTCAGCGACTTCTTGCCGAAATTCTTGGTTTTGAGCAGCTCCGACTCCGTCTTCTGCACGAGGTCGGCGATGGTGCGAATGCTTGCCGTCTTGAGACAGTTGGAGGCACGCACGGACAGCTCGAGCTCGTCGACGTTGCGGAAGAGATGCTCGTTGAGCTCGACGCGTGGCGCGATCTCGACCCCCGTCTCGGCCGTCTCGGTCTCGGGGGGCGGGCTCTGCGGGAACTCCGTCAACAGGTCGAACTGATCCTCGAGGATGCGGGCCGCCTCGCCCACCGCGATTTCGGGAGTGACGCTGCCGTTGGTCCACACCTCGAGCACGAGCCGCTCCATCCCCGGCTCCTGCTTCGACGGCTCGACGTGAAAGTTGACCCGCTTGACCGGGCAGAAGTCCGAGTCGATGAGGATGGCGTTGATGGGCAGAGCCTCGGGCTCCCGCCGCTCCGCCGCCTGGTAACCGCGGCCGCGCTCGACGCAGAGCTCCATCTCGATCGTCCCGTCCTTGTCGAGATTGGCGAGGGTGACGTCGGGGGTGAGGATCTCCACGTCGGCATCCGGCTCGAAATCGCGCGCGGTGATGGTGCGCGGTCCCTGCGCCTTGAGGCGAAGGAGCTTGGGCCGGTTCACGCTGACTGCGAAGACGAGCTTGCGGAGATTCAGGATGATGTCGAGCGTGTCCTCGTTGACTCCCTGCAGATGCGAGAACTCGTGGAGGACACCCTCGATCTTGGCCCAGGTGGGCGCGGCTCCCGGAATCGAGGAGAGGAGCACCCGGCGATAGGCATTGCCCACGGTGAGCGCAAAGCCCGGCTCGAAGGGCTCCACGGCGATCTGGCCGTGGGTGCGATCGCGGGTAAGCCACTCGTGGCGGACGGGAAGCACAAGCTGCTGCATCAGACGCCTCCTGGGGGGAATTGACGGGCTACTGCGCCCGAGGAAAGTCAGTATACCAGAAACGCTCGGAGGACCAAACGTGCCGTGGAAGTTTGACTGATCCGTGCACCCCGGGCAAAATCAGAGAAAATCATGATGGAACGGCCCCGGTTCCTCAAGAGCTCGACCGGCGCCCCGACTCACGCCGGCCGGCCTCTGCGCCAGCTCGTCTGGGGCGTGGCGGTCCTGTGCGGCCTTTTCGTCGGCCTTCAGATCTGGTGGCTGGTCACCGCCACTCCCACCGTGGCCGCGGGCCCCCGCGTCATCGAGATCCCTCCCCACCTGGGTGTGCTCGACATTGCGCGACGCCTCGACAAGGCCGACATCATCCGAAGTCCCTTCGGCTTCGCCCTCCTCGCCCTCGTCCAGGGACGAGCGCGGAGCCTCAAGGCGGGCGAATACGAGGTGCCCCAGGGGGCCAACACCTTCGCGGTGCTGAGCCTCCTCGAAGGGGGCAAGGTGCTCTTCCATCCCGTGCTCCTGAAGGAGGGCGCCTCGCTCGCCGAGCTGGCCCGGGCCATCGAGGCGGAGGGACTGGCCCGCGCCGACGACGTGATCCGGGTCGGCCACGATCCCATCTTCCTGAAGGCGCTCGAGATTCATGGAGCCTCGGTGGAGGGTTATCTCTTCCCCGACACCTACCAGTTCGCCAAGGGCGTCACGCCCGAGGAAATGCTCGCGCGCATGGTGATGAAGATGCGCGCCCAGCTCACGCCGGATCTCGTGAAGACGGCCCAGGATCGCGGCTTCACGGTGCACCAGCTTCTCACCCTCGCCTCCATCATCGAGCGCGAGGCGGTAGTGCCCAGCGAGCTGCCACTGATCTCCGCGGTGTTCTGGAATCGCCTCAAGATCGAGATGCCGCTGCAGGCCGACCCCACCGTGCAGTACGCCATCGGCAAGGGACGCCAGGCCCTCACCCGCAACGATCTGCTCGTAGACCATCCCTACAATACCTACCGGCGACCAGGGCTTCCCCCCGGCCCGATTGCCAATCCCGGGCTGCTCGCCATCCGCGCCGCCGCCAATCCAGCACGAGTCAACTATCTGTACTTCGTGGCGATGGACGAGCGGCATCATCGATTCTCGCAGAGCCTGAATGACCACAACGAGGCGGTGGCGCGGTACCGCCTCGGCAAGCTCCGCTAGCCCCGCCAACGGGCGCTGGAGCGGCGTCTTGTGCTATAAACACAGGCGAAGCCATGGCGCCCGGCGACGAGTCGAGCACTCTCGAAATGCTGCCGGCGGCCGCACGGCGCGCCGCCCGCCCTCGCCCTCCGCGCTTTCCTCCGCTGTATCAGCTGATCCGTAACGCCTGCGCGCCGCTCCTGCGCTCCCGTTTCGACCTCGAGGTCTCCGGGCTCGAGGGCGTGCCCGCCGAAGGCCCGTTCATTCTCGCCGCCAACCATCACAACTACCTCGACGGTGTGGTACTGGGGGTGGCCGTGCCGCGGCCCATCAGCTTCCTCGTGATGCCGCGGGTGTTCCGCGCGAGCCCGCTCCATCCCCACTTCCACCGTCGCATCGGCTCCATCCCCGTGAGCCTCGAACGCCCCG
>DASYQB010000071.1:0-10046 GCA_036005985.1 Candidatus Methylomirabilota bacterium
AGGATGGTGATCTGGTTGACGAGGAACTCCTTGGAGTAGCTGTAGCGATCGTCGGTGGGCAGCTGCATGGTCAGGCCGAGGGCTCGCCCGCGCGGGATGATGGTCACCTTGTGAAGTGGGTCGGCCCCGGGCAGGAGATAGGCCACGAGGGCATGACCGCCCTCGTGATAGGCGGTGGTGCGCTTCTCGGCGTCGGGGATGATGATGGAGCGCCGCTCCACTCCCATCAGCACCTTGTCCTTGGCGTTCTCGAAGTCGATCATCTCGACGGTCTTCTTGTCCTGGCGCGCGGCGAGGAGCGCGGCCTCGTTGACGAGGTTGGCGAGATCGGCGCCGGAGAAGCCCGAGGTGCCACGGGCCAGCACCATGAGATCCACGTTCGGGGCGAGCGGGATACGGCGGGCGTGAACCTTGAGGATCTCTTCCCGACCCTTGACGTCGGGACGCGCCACCACCACCTGCCGGTCGAAGCGCCCGGGCCGGAGGAGCGCGGGATCGAGCACGTCGGGCCGGTTGGTGGCTGCGATGAGGATCACGCCCTCGTTGGTCTCGAAGCCGTCCATCTCCACGAGGAGCTGATTGAGGGTCTGCTCGCGCTCGTCGTGTCCACCCCCCAGCCCCGCCCCCCGGTGCCGGCCCACCGCGTCGATCTCGTCCATGAAGATGATGCAGGGCGCGTGCTTCTTGCCCTGCTCGAAGAGATCGCGCACGCGCGAGGCGCCCACCCCCACGAACATCTCGACGAAGTCGGAGCCGGAGATCGAGAAGAAGGGCACGTTGGCCTCACCCGCGATGGCCTTGGCGAGGAGGGTCTTGCCCGTGCCGGGAGGGCCCACGAGGAGCACCCCCTTGGGGATCTTGCCTCCGAGCTTCTGGAACTTGGGCGGATCCTTCAGGAACTCGATGATCTCCCGGAGCTCTTCCTTGGCTTCCTCCACGCCCGCCACGTCCTGGAAGGTGACCTTGTTCTGCTTCTCCGAGATGAGCCGGGCGCGGGCCTTCCCGAAGGACAGCGCCTTGGCGCCTCCGCCCTGCATCTGGCGCATGAAGAAGATCCACACGCCGATGAAGAGGAGCATGGGCACCCACTGCAGCACGTAGGCGTACCAGGGATTGCTGTCCTCGGGCTCCACGGCGATCTTCACGCCCTTGTCGCGGAGGAGCTTGACCAGGTCGGGATATTCGGCGGTGAAGGTCCGAAAGGTGCTGCCGTCTCCGAGCTTGCCCGTGACGGATTTGCCGCGGATGAGGACTTCCTTGACCTCGCCTGACTCGACGCGCTTGAGGAAGTCGGAGAAGACCATCTTGCCGCTGGAGGGCTGGCTGGCCTGGAACACGTTGAAAAGGACGAGGACGATGAGGCCGATGACCATCCAGAGGGCGAGGTTCTTGTAGAACGGGGAGTTCATCGCGTTTTGAGTATAGCACACGGGTCACGCGTCGACCGGGGGTGGAAAGCGGGCTTTTAGTCCTGTTTTGGGTCCTCCACGAGGACGTGAATCTCGGGCAGTCCCCGGTATTGCCCGGCCAGGTCGAAGCCATAGCCGACCACGAAGCGGTCGGGGATGACGAAGCCCACATAGGTCAGGTCCAGGTCGAGGTCGGCCTGGCGGCGCTCGATCTTGTCGAGGAGGGTGCAGACCTCGAGGCTCCGGGGATGGCGCGTTTCGAGGTTGCGCCGGAGGTAGTGGACGGTCCGGCCGGTGTCCACGATGTCTTCCACGAGGATGACGTCGCGCCCCTCGATGGACACGGACAGGTCGGCGGTGAGCCGCACCGCTCCCGACGAGCGCGCGCCCGAGCCATAGGACGACACGGCCATGAAGTCGATGGCCACCGGCGACGGGATGGCGCGAATGAGATCGGCCATGAACACCGCGGCGCCCTTGAGCACACCGACGAGGAGGGGCACGCTCCCCGCGTGCTCGCGGGCGATGGCGCGGCCGAGCTCCGTCACCCGGGCGGTGATCTCCTCGCGGGCGATGAGCACTCCGCCGGGCCGCTGTGGCATGCCGTCCGCCGGAGGCCTACTTGGGCGTGATGAACGCGGCGAGCGAGCGTTCGCCTCGCACTCGCTCGGCTACGCGCTGGGCCTCGACCTTGCTCTTGAAGGTCCCGATGCGGACCCGGTAGTTCGCGTGGCCGTCACTCGTGGTGGCCGACGCGACGTAGGCGTCGAAGCCCGCCTGCTTGAGCTGCTTCTGGAGCGCGTCGGCCTGGGCCTGCGTCTTGAAGGCTGCCGCCTGCACCGCCCACGGGCCCACCGGCTCCGCGGCGGCGCGGGGGCGCATGTCGGCGGACGCGGAGTCGGCGGTGGCCGGCTTCTCGACGACGGGCTCGCTCCGGCTCGTATAGGTCGGGGACGGCGCGTGCGCATCCGACCGCGCCGGCTCGGCAGCCGACGCCGCTCTCGCCTTGTCCACGTGGCGCGGGGCGGCATCGGCCGAGCCGCGGCCGAGGGGCGCGGTGAGCGTCTGGTAAAAGGTCAGCTGCTTCTGGTCCATCTGCGGCGGATCGACGTCGGCCCCCGCGAGGCCGCCCCGCTTGCCGGGGGGCACCGTCTTGCGCGCCCCGCTCTCCACGGTCGTGGTGACGGAGGTGGGCCGGCTCCATTGCCGGCCCACGAGGATGCCCAGGGTGAAGGTCAGCCCCATGATGATGGTGGCGGCGGTCAAGAGCGCGATCCACTGCAGGGTGCCGCCGCCGCGCCGCCCGCGTCCTTTCGTCGTCGCGGTGTGGGCCGGCATCACATGCTTTCCGGAGCGGAGACGCCGAGGAGGTCGAGGCCGTTACGCACCACCTGCCCCACCGCCGCGGCGAGGCCGAGACGCGCCAGGGTGAGCTCGCGATCCTCGGTGATCACCCGGTGGGACTTGTAGTACGGGTGATAGAGGCCGGCGAGCTCGCTCAGATAGTAGGCAACGCGATGGGGCTCACGGGCCTGCGCCGCCCCCGCCACCAGGCTCGGATACTGGAGCAAGCGCTTGATGATGGTCTGCTCCTCGGGAAGCCGGAGGGGACGGAAGTCGACCTCGTCCCACGGCGGCACGGTGACATGCTGCTCGGCGGCGGTGCGGAAGAGGCTGGTCACGCGCGCGTGCACGTACTGGACATAGAAGACGGGATTGTCGGCGGACTGTCGCGTCGCCACGGCAAGGTCGAAGTCGAGTTGGCTGTCGTGCCGGCGGGTGAGGAAGGTGAAGCGCGCAGCGTCCCTTCCCACCTCTTCGAGGAGCTCCTCCATGAGCACGAACTCACCGCGGCGCTTGGACATGCGCACGGGCTGGCCGTCCCGCAGGAGCGTCACGAGCTGCACGACGAGCGCGTCGAAGCGCTCCGGCGGATGGCCGAGGGCTTCCATGGCCGCCCGCATGCGCTGGATATAGCCGTGGTGGTCGGGGCCGAGGAAATTGATCACCCAGTCCGCACGCCCGAACTTGTCGTAGTGGTGGAAGGCGATGTCCACCGCGAAGTAGGTCAGCTCGCCGTCCGACTTGCGCAGGACGCGATCCTTGTCGTCCCCGAAGGTCGTGGAGCGGAACCAGAGCGCGCCGTCCTCCTCGTAGGTGTGGCCGGCCGCCTGGAGCTCGGCGAGGGCCCGCTCGGGCAGCCCGCGCGTCCGCACGTCCGCCTGCTCGTGGGCCCAGGTGTCGAACCGCGTGCCGTAGGCTTCGAGCACGGCCCGCTGGCCCGCCACGATCTCCGTCACCGCCCTCCGTCCGAGGCGCTCGATCCGCTCGGCTTCGGGCAGGGCGGCGAGGGTGCGGGTGCCCTCGGGGTCGGCGGCGAGCCACGTCGCCACCAGCCCCACGAGGTATTCGCCGGGATAGGAATTCTCGGGCAGCTCGGCCGTCTCCCCCAGGGCCTGGCGCAGGCGCACGTCGACGGAGCGCGCGAGAGCCTGGAACTGGTTGCCCGCGTCGTTGACGTAGAACTGGCTCACCACCTCGTGACCCTGCGCGCGCAGGATGCGCGCCAGCGCATCGCCCACCGCGGCCGCCCGCGCGTTGACGATGACGAGGGGTCCGGTGGGATTGGCCGAGACGAATTCGAGGAGCATCCGCTGGCCCTGGCCGGTCCGGCTCGTGCCGTAGGCGGACCCCGCGGCGAGAATCCCCTTGAGCGCGTCGGCGCACCAGTCGGGGGCGAGGAACACGTTGAGGAATCCCGGCCCCGCCACCTCGACCTTGCCGACCATCGGGGAGTGGGGAAGGTTCGTCCGGATCATCTCCGCGATCTGCCGCGGCGCTTTCTTGGCGGGGCGGGCGAGGGCCAGCGCGGAATTCGTGGCGTAGTCGCCGTGCGATTCCTCTCGTGGCACTTCCCACGCGATGTCGTCCGGTGCCGGCAGCCCCGCTTTGTTCAAGGCTTCCCTGAGTAACCTCGTCAAGAGATCGGTGATCGAGTTCGGCATTCTGGCTGTTTAAGCGACGAATCGCCGCGCGTGGCGGCGTCGCACAATCATAACCCTCACGTTTTGCTGATCGGCAGAAATTAGACGGGCGACGAACGGGAGCTCGGTTAACGCGACGCGCGATGCTGTGGTTGCGTTGCGGGATGACCCAACCGGTGGTGGCTGCGCCGGGGCGGGATCAGTGGAGAACACGAAAAAGGAGCAGGGCGCCCGCGAGACTCGCTCCCGCCGCCGCCGCGAAGACGCGGATGGCGCGGTCGATGGACGTCACGCCGGGCGGCGCTCCGTCGCCGAGGCGGTAGTGGCCGAGCTTTTCCAGCGTGACACCGAGAGCGCCTGCCATGGCCGCCATCGTTTGCCCCGCATTGGGACTCGCCGTCGCGCCACCGTCGCGAAGCCACGCGCGCCACGCTCCGGCGGTCCGCTCGCCCGAGAGCGCCGCGCCGACTGCGACGGCCAGCGCGCCCACGCGCGACGGCACGAGATTGAGCAGATCGTCGAGCCGCGCGGTGGCCCAGCCCAGGCGCTCGAGCACACCCTCGCGGTAGCCGATCATGGCGTCCGCGGTGTTGACCGCCCGATAGGCCCAGGCCGCCGGGACGCCGCCCACGAGGTAAAAACAGAGCGGGGCGATCCAGCTGTCCGTCAAATTCTCCGACAGCGACTCGATGGCGCCGGAGGCCGTCGCACCCGGATCGAGAGCGCCGACGGGGCGACTCACGAGATGCCGCCCCAAGGCGGCGCGCGCGCCCACGAGATCATTCGTGGCCAGCGCGTCGCGCACTTTCCACACCGCGGAGACGAGTCCGCGGAGCGAGAAGCTGCACTTGAAGAGCCAGGCCTGGACGAGAAGGCGGAGCGGCCACGGCAGCCATCCCGCCGCGGCCTGAGCGGCCGCGCCCCCCAGGTATGCGACGGTGGCCACGACCACGATGAGGGCCACCCCGCAGGCTGCGAGGAGGCGAGGCGGCAGATGCTCGGCGGCGCGCCGTCCGACGGCGATCAGCGTGCCGATCCACGAGACGGGATGGAAGCGATTGGGCGGATCTCCCAGAGCCAGGTCGAGAACGACAGCGAGGAGCAGTACGGCCACGCGATCTAGCGGAGATCGAACACGATGGGCAGCCGGACGCGTAAAGGGCGTCTGGGGAGATTCTCGGGGAGGGGCACGGGCGGAAGCGACCTGACGGCATCGAGGGCAGCATCGTCGAGCATCGAATGGGAGGACGACGCCACCACGGCGACATCGCGGACCCGGCCCGTGGGCTCGAGCACGACCTCGACTTCCACTTTCCCCGTCACACCTCGCCGGCGCGCGGAAAGCGGATAGACGACCAATTCCTGGATGCGCCGGCGGAAGCTGGCGAGATACGGCCCGAACTCCGCGGGGATCTCGCTCCGTCCCGCGCCCGGCCCTGCGAGAGCCAGGCGCGATCCGCCTCCCGCGCTGGACCCCGGTCCCGTGCCGCTCGGCACGTCGCTCGCCACCCCCGTCCTCGAGCCGCCCCGAGGAGCCACGGGCGGTCCCGAGCCTCCTCCATCCGCCGGGGAATCAGCGACGGGAGCTGGAGGGGGATCGGCTCGGGTCATCTCGCCGGACAGCGGGCGCGGAGGCTCGGGCGCGGGAGCAACCTCGGCAGGGCGCGCCGGCTCGGCGGGGGGCGTGGGGCGGGCGCTGGCTCGCTCCGGCTCTCGAGACGCCGGAGCGAGAGACTTCGATCCGGCGTAGCTCCGGGCGGCCGGACGATGTTCCTCTCCGGCCCGATCGCTCGCCGCGCGCCCACCCGCGGTGAGATTCCCCGGAGTCGAATCGCCCGTAGTCAAGTCAACGAAGAGCGGTTCGGGCTGACGCAGGCTCGCCGCGAGCAGCAGGATTCCCGCGACGGCACCCACGTGGAGCGCGATCGAGCCACCAATGGCCAGCGCCCGTCCCAGGCGCATCACCGATTCCGTTCCAGCCAGCCCTGGATGCCCGCTTCGAGAGCCGCCGCCGCCGCCCGGGCGACGCTCCAGCCCATCTCGCTCACCGGACCGCCGAACTGGACGCGCGGTCCTCGGCCCGTGGCGGCAATGACGATGGCGTCGCTCGACGTACCGCTCACCGCTCCACCCGCGGCATCACGAACTCCCGCTTCGTGGAGGAGAAGGCCCTTGACCTCGGTCACCGTCATCACGGCGTTGACGAGCGCGGCGGGCTCGGGATCCGCGTCCACCACGACGATGGTGTTGATCGTGCCATGCGTCCACTGCGTCACGGGCGCGCGCCCCGCCGCCACCCGATTGCTCAAGCCGACCGTGGCGACGGCGAGGGTCTGGATGCCGGCCTCCCTCTCCTCCCCCACTGTCGCGCGCTCGGTCCACGCGCCGGTGAGGAGTCCGACATAGGGCTCGGGGACGCTCTGCGCGCGCGCATAGGCCCTGAACATCCGTGGAGGGTCCGTACACGGATCATCGAGGGCCACGTGGAGGTTCACGATGGCCCGCGCCGAGACCAGTCCCCCGCCCCACACCGCCGAGGAGAGGACGTTGAGCGGCGTGGCGGCGGTGAACACCACCGCTTCCGGCCCGATCCACACCGCCAAGCCGTCGATCATCGCGCCCGCCTCAGAACGCGGCCCGCAGGCCGACGAGGAAGTTGGCACCCAGCGCGGGGAAACCGCGCACCTCGGCGTACGACTCGTTGAGGATGTTCTGGGCACGCGCCACCAGCTCGAGGCGCTGGAGCCAGCCGAACTGATTGAGGATCCGGTAGGTCCCCCCCGCGTCCACCCGGGTGTGGCCGCTGTTGTACACGTCGCCGAAGCTATCGAACTGACGGCCGACCACGAACACCTGGGTGAAGACGGAGAGGCCGCGCAGGGGCTCCCAGGTGAGACCGGCGCTGCCGGCATTGCGCGGAATGCGCGCGAGGGGCCGCCCGGTGGAGAGGTTGTCGGTGTCCGTGTAGGTGTAGGTGAAGGAGGCCACGAGATTCGGGAGCACGTCGATCTCCACGCTCGCCTCCACCCCTTTCGAGCGCGCCTTCCCGGCGTTGACGGGCCCGCCGAACGGCGCGGTGGGGAGCACCACGCAGCACGTGATGGCGTCGGTGAAGTGGGTGGCGAAGTAGGTGAACTTGAGACGGAGGCGATTCTGCCAGAGATTCTGGTCGAAGCCCGCGTCCCAGGTCTGGCTCCGCTCCGGCTTGAGGTCCGGGTTGCCGAAGTCGGGGAAGAAGAGGTCGTTGAAGGTCGGGGCGCGGAAGCCGGTGCCCGCGCTCCCCCGCAGCCGCGTGCCCGTCTCCTTGATCACGAAGAGCACCGACCCCTGCCCGGTGGTGGCGGTGCCGAAGACGTTGTTGTCCTCGATGCGCGTGCCCCCCGTGATGAAGAGCCGGTTGAACAGCCGGAACTGCTGCTCGAAGAGGAACCATTTCACGTTCTGGGAGGCCTGGAACACCCCCTCGTTGTCCCCGTGCTCGTAGCGGTAGCCGAAGCCCACCGTGCTCGTGCTCCACGGCCCGATGATGATGGAGTTGAGGAGGTCATATTCCAGGCGCTCTGTGTCCACCTGGGAGCGAAACGGCACGTCGAAGTCGACACCGGGATCGACCGGGTCCTGGAAGCCCTGATTGTTCGTGTAGCGGCCGAAGCGGCCGCGGGCCTCCCACCAGTCCACGGGATGGGTCTTGGCCTCCACGCTCAGCACCGTGGTCTCCGTCTGCTGCTTGGCGTTGGGGTTGATGAGGGGCACGATGGGCTGGGGCGGGGGGAACACACCCTTGACGGGCACGCCGGTGTCGTTCTTGTTGTAGCGGTACGCGACGCTGAGCGCGCTGTCGTAGGGCAGGGTGACGCCGACCCGTCCCCCCGCCGCATTGATGTTCGAGTTGTCGTTCTTGAACTGCCCGTTGCTCTCGAGATGAGAGCCGTAGAGCGAGTAGTCGAGGATCTTGTACGTCCCGTTGATGGACACCCGGTTCTGGAAGGTGTCGTAGTTGCCCCCGCTGTTCTCGACGGTGGCGGAAAAGGGCCCCGTCCCCTTCTTGGTGATGATATTCACCACCCCGCCGATGGCGTCGGCGCCGTACAGCGTCGACTGCCCGCCGCGGATAACCTCGATGCGGTCGATGAGATCCGGTGAGATGTCGGAGAGATCCGTCTGGCCGAGAGTGGGGCTGGAGACGCGGACGCCGTCCACGAGAATGAGCACCTGGTTGGCGTTGGCGCCCCGGATGCTCAAGGTGGAGAGCTTGCCATAGCTTCCTTGCTGGGTCACGTTCACGCCTGGGATGCTGCGGAACGCGTCGTCCACGGCGGAATAGTGGTAGGTCTTGAAGTCTTCCCCCGTGATCACGTTCAGGGCCACCCCGAGCTGGTCGGCGGGCGTGGCGATCGTGGTGGCGGTGACCACCACCGGATCGACCTTCTTCGCCTCGGGCTTCGCCTCCTGTGTGGTGTCCGGCTTCGTCTCCTGCGCTTCTCCCGTGGTCGTCACGGCCAGCATCGCCGCCAGCAGCGCTCCTATTGTCTGTCTCACGACCGCTCCTTTTCTCTCGAAAGGGGGTGGCTCCTCGTGTCGCGATCAGGTCTCCTGACTCGTGGATCATGGCCGCCGCCCGGCCTTCCCGGGATCTCTCCCAGTGGCGTCCGTTGCGCGGATACGGGCGTGGCTCCCCACTTACAGTGGCGGGACCGTGCCGGCTTCTCACCGGCTTCCCTTGGATCGCGACGATCACTGCGCGCGCTGCGGTATCACCTCCCGTCGGGCCAGAGGACGCTGACCGTAGGCCGGCGCGTGGCGGGATGCTTGTCCACCACGACCCGGCAGCCGTAGACCGCTTCGAGCACCGGCTCTTGCAGCACTTCGCTGGGGGCGCCGATCCTCACCGTCGCGCCCTCCGCGAGGAGAAGCAGGCGATCGGAGACCTCGGCGGCCAGGTTGAGATCGTGCGAGACGATCAGGATGCCCAGCCCTTCGTCCCGGTGCAGACGCCGTAGCAGCGCCACACATTCCGCCTGGTAGCGCAGGTCGAGGTGCGCGGTGGGCTCGTCGAGGAAGAGGAGTCGCGGCTGCTGGGCGAGAGCCCGCGCGAGCACCACGCGCTGGCGCTCGCCTCCGGAGAGGCGCTCGAGCGGCTCGCCGGCGAGAGCCTCCACCCCGGTCAGGGCCATGGCCTCCCGCGCGATGCGCTGGTCCTCCCGGCTCTCGAAAAAGCGCGCGGGCGCGTGGGGAAAGCGCCCCATGAGGACGAGCTGCTCGACGGTGAACGGAAATCCCTGGGGAACGTCCTGAGGCACCACGGCGATCTGCCGCGCCACCGACGCCCGGCCGAGGGCCGACACGCGCTCGCCGCCCACTAGGATATCGCCTCGCGAGGGACGAAGCACGTGGGAGAGGAGGCGGATGACCGTCGTCTTCCCCGCCGCGTTGGGCCCGATGAGCCCGAGCACCTCGCCGGCCGCCACGGAAAAGCTCAGCTCGCGGAGCTCGAAAGGCGCGCGGCCCCCCGCGCCTTGCGGATAGGTGAAGCTCACGCCTCGAAACTCCGCGAGCGGGATCACGGGGCGACCCTGGCCACGCGGGAGCGCAGGAGCCAGATGAAGAACGGCGCCCCGCAGAAGGAGGTCAGCACGCCCACCGACAGCTCGGC
>DASYQB010000072.1:0-4459 GCA_036005985.1 Candidatus Methylomirabilota bacterium
TCCGCCTCACGCGCATCTACTTCGCCATGCTCACCCTCGCCTTCGCCCAGATCGTGTGGGCCATCTGCTTCAAGTGGAACGAGGTCACAGGCGGAGAGCAGGGCATGCCGGAGATCCCCTACCCCGACTTCGGCTGGATAGATCGGGTGGCGGCCTTCCTCCCTTTCCTCGGTGGCTATCGCACCGCCGAGCACTTCTATTTCGTGACCCTCGTCCTCGTGGCCGTGTGCTTCGTCGTCCTCCGCCGCATCGTGGGCTCCCCCTTCGGCCGCATGCTCGCCACCATCCGGGAAAACCCGGAGCGCGCCGAGTTCATCGGGGTCAACGTGCGCCGGTACGAGCTGGCCGCCTTCGTGCTCGCGGGGGCCTTCGCGGGGCTGGCCGGCGGTCTCTTCGGCATCTTCAATCGCGGCGTGTTCCCCGACTTCGCCTACTGGACCAAGTCCTCCGAGGTCCTGATCATGACCCTCCTCGGCGGCATGGGCGCATTCTTTGGCCCCGCCCTGGGGGCGGCCGTGCTCATCTGGCTCAACCAGCAGATCGTCTCGTATACCGAGTACTGGCCGCTCGTCCTCGGCACCATCCTGGTGGTGCTCCTCTTCGTCTTTCCCGGCGGCATCGCCGGAGCTCTCATGGCCCTCCGCGAGCGGGCGGGGAGGGGGACAGCCCGTGCTTGACGTCACGAGACTGCGCAAGAGCTTCGACGGCTTCCTCGCGGTGGGCGGCGTCAGCTTCAGCGTGCCGCGAGGATCGATCAGCGCCATCATCGGCCCCAATGGCGCGGGCAAGACCACGCTGTTCAATCTCATCACCGGGCACCTCCGCCCCGACGCGGGCAGCGTGCGCTTCAAGGAGCGGGAGGTGACGGGCATCGCCCCTCACGATCTCTGCCGGCTCGGCATGGGCCGCTCCTTCCAGCGGACCAATATCTTTCCGAAGCTCACGGTATTCGAGAACATCCAGGCCGCCTTTCTCTCCCATCGGGGCCGCGGCTGGAATCTCTTCACGCCCGTGGGACGGCTCTACCGTGACGAGACGGAAGCGCTCCTCGCCTCGGTGGGCCTGCTCGACAAGGCCGGAGAGGTCGCGGGCTTTCTCTCTCACGGCAACCAGAAGCAGATCGAGCTGGGCATCGCCCTGGCCCTCGAGCCGGAGATCCTCCTCCTCGACGAACCGACCGCGGGCATGTCGGCCCAGGAGACACGCGAGTCCATCCAGCTCATCGAGCGCATCGGGCGCGAGCGCGGGCTCACCCTGCTCTTCACCGAGCACGACATGGAAGTGGTCTTCGCCATCGCCCACCGCATCACCGTGCTCCACCAGGGCCAGGTCATCGCCGACGGCGTCCCCGACGAGGTACGCCGGCACCCCGACGTCCGTCGCGTCTATCTCGGAGAGCGGCGATGAGCGGCGCGTCCCTCCTCGCCGTGGAGGACGTCTATACGTTCTACGGCCTCTCCCAGGTGCTCTTCGGGGTGTCACTCGAGGTGGGGGCGGGCGAGTGCGTCTGCCTCCTCGGGCGCAACGGGGTGGGCAAGACCACGACCATGCGCAGCATCATGGGGCTGACGCCGCCTCGCCGGGGCCGGGTGATCTGGAAGGGCCGCGACGTAGCCGGGCGGGCGCCCTATCAGATCGCGGATCTCGGCATCGGCTTCGTGCCGGAGGACCGGCGCATCTTCGCCGACCTCACGGTGTGGGAGAACCTCGACGTGGCCACTCGCCGCCGGGACGGGGCGTCCTCCTGGACCCTCGAGCGCGTGTTCGACCTCTTCCCCAAGCTGCGTGAGCTGGTAGACCGGCAGGGGGGATATCTCTCGGGTGGGGAACAGCAGATGCTCACCATCGCGCGCACCCTCATGGGCAATCCGGAGCTCCTCCTCCTCGACGAGCCCTCGGAAGGCCTCGCCCCCCTCGTGGTCGACCACCTGAAGGAGCAGATCGCCCGCCTCAAGCAGGAGGGCCTGACCATCCTCCTCGCCGAGCAGAACGTGGACTTCTGCCTCCATCTCGCCGACCGCGTGTACGTGCTCGAGAAGGGGCACATCCGCTATCACGGGACGGCCAGCGCCTTCCGCGAAGACGAGTCCGTGCGCGCCCAATACCTTGCGCTCTGATTTTCTGATAGGGTGTGGTCATGGCGACTTTCATCCTCACCTGCCCCTGCTGCAACGGCCGGCTCACCATCGACCCGAAGCTCGAGGCGGTGGTGGCCCACGAGGCACC
This sequence comes from Candidatus Methylomirabilota bacterium, assembly GCA_036005985.1. GTDB lineage: Bacteria > Methylomirabilota > Methylomirabilia > Rokubacteriales > CSP1-6 > AR37. The sequence continues at coordinate 2,227 of DASYQB010000072.1, forward strand.
GCCCCGGGCGAGATCGGGCCTGGGCCTGGGCGACGCCATTTCCTCTCTCCAGGGCGAGGCGGCCAAGCGTGAGGAGCGCTTCCGCGACCAGATGAAAGCCGAGCAGAACAAGTCCAAGGTTCTCGACGCCAAGCTCCAGCAGGCGCTCAAGAAGGCCAAGGACGATCCGACCAAGCCCCTGAACCCGATGGACATGGATTGAGTAGGGTCACTCCTCACGTGGTCGTTCTGTAGGACCCGGCCGACCGTCTCCACCGCCGTCAACGTGCCGGAGGCATGGTGCGGATGCGCGACAACCTGACCTCCGACATCCTCAAGAGCGTCAGCCGCTCCTTCTATCTCTCCCTCGCCGTGCTGCCCTCGGCGGTGCGGCCGGCCATCGCTCTCGCCTATCTCCTCGCGCGCGCCGCCGACACCATCGCGGACACGCGCCTCATCGACCGGCGCCTGCGCATCACCCATCTCCTCGCCCTGCGGAGCGAGCTCGAGGTGGCCATGGCGGGGCGCCTCGACGCCATCGTGGCGGCCACCCGCGGAGTCCAGGCCCTCGACGCCGAGCGGGCGCTCCTGGAGCGGCTGCCCGACTGTCTCACCGCCTATCGCGCTCTCCTCGCCGACGACCGCCGGCGTGTGCGCGGGGTGCTCGAGACCATCATCGAGGGCATGACCGAAGACCTCGCGCGCTTCCCCGGCGAGGACGAGGGTGGCCTCGCCGCGCTCGAGACACGCGCCGATCTCGACCGCTACACCTATCTGGTGGCGGGCTGCGTGGGCGAGTTCTGGACGGATGTCCACGTCGCGCACCGCCCCCGTCTGCGCCACTGGGACCTGGAGAAGATGACCGCCCTCGGCATCCGCTTCGGCAAGGCGCTCCAGCTCACCAATGTGCTTCGCGACATTCCGCGGGATCTGCGGCAGGGTCGCTGCTATCTGCCCAGCCACGACCTCGGCCTCCTCGGCCTCGAGCCCCGCGACCTCCTCGATCCCAAGGCGGGGCCGCAGCTTCGTCCCCTCCTCGTCGAGCTGCTCAACGTCGCTCTCGATCACTATGAAGCGGGATGGCGATACACCTTCGCCATACCCAAGCGCGAGACGCGCATGCGCCTTGCCTGCGCGTGGCCGCTCCTCATCGGGCTGCGCACCCTCGATCTCCTCGCCCAGGCGCCCAACTGGCTCGACCCCGAGGTTGTCCTCAAGGTGCCGCGCATCCGCGTCTACGGCATGATGGCGCAGTCCGTGGCCACCGTCTGGTCCACGCGCGCGCTCGCCCGCAAGGCGCGCCAGCTCCGGGAGCGCATCCAGCTATGATCCAGGTCCTCCAGGTGGACGCCTTCACCGAGCGCCCGTTCGCGGGCAATCCCGCGGCGGTGGTCCTCGACGCCCACGGCCTCTCCGACACGCAGATGCAGTCGATCGCTTCCGAGATGCGCGTGGCCGGCACCGCCTTTCTCCTGCCCGCGGGCCGCCCCGACTGTCAGTGGCGCCTGCGCTGGTTCACGCCCACCCGGGAGATCGCGTACTCGGGCCACACGACGCTGGCCGCCGTCCACGCTCTCCTCGAGGCGGGGCGCCTCCACGACGACCACGCGTTCTTCGATACCCTCAGCGGCCCCCTCAAGGTGAGCGTGGTGTCGGGCCAGTCGCGCCGGCTCATCTGGCTCGAGCCGAGGGTGCCCGAGCTGCATCCGTTCACGGGCCAGCTCGCCCACCTGCGCGAGGCACTCGGGCTCTCCACCGCCGCAGGATGGGCCCATCCGGTGACCACGCCCGATCACGATCTGCTCGTGCCCGTGGCGGGCCTCGACGCGCTGACCTCGCTGCGGCCGAACCTGCAGGCTCTCGGCGAGGTGGCGACCCACGCCGGCCTGCGTGGCATCTGTCTCATCTCGCGCGAAGCGCTCGATGCGGACTCCGCGACGCACAGCCGCTTCTTCGCTCCCCACTTCGGCATTCCCGAGGACATCGTGACCGGCTCCGTCCACTCCCCCATCGGCGTGTGGCTTTTCAAGGCCGGGCTGCTCCATGCCGACGGTGCCCTCGTCGCCTTCACCGCCGAGCAGGGCGACAGCCTGGGGCGGCCGGGCCGGCTTCGCGTGGAGCTCCAGCTGCAGGACGGCGCGGTCGCCCGCGTCCGGGTGGGCGGCTCGGCGATCACCGTGCTCGAGGGCAGCATCGCCGTCCCCGAAGCGTGAAGTTCCTCGGCGTCGATCTCGCATGGAAGGACGGCAACCTT
>DASYQB010000073.1:0-10580 GCA_036005985.1 Candidatus Methylomirabilota bacterium
CGGGTGTCACACGTCCGTCCGCCGACGCGCGGAGGATGCCATTACCCGCCTCGCCCACTATCGTGACGACGAGGCCGCCGCGAGCGAAGATCTTCTCGAGCTCGTCTACCCAGAAGGCCAGCCGGCGAATCTCGCTCGCGAGCTTCACCACGACGGGCCCCGCGAGTGCCGACCCGAGCGTCGGCCAGAACGCCTCGTCGAGGGTCGACGCCCTGCCGTCCTGCGCGGAGGCGAGGGAAGCGAGCGTGGCGCCCTGCGAGCTCACCGCCTCGGCCACGCTGCCCACCGACACCGCCGCGCCGGCCTCCGGTCCCTTCTGCCCCGTGCCGGCCAGCGCGGCAGCATTGAGCCAGGCGAGGCGATCGGGCTCGAGGCTGGAGGCGAGGACGGACCCCACGAACGCGGCGGCGGCCGCCCCTGATGTGAAGGCGAAGAGCCACGAGCCGGAGGCAGGCGGGGCGGGATGAAGGCGGAGGGTTGCCTCCACGATGACGCCGAGGGTGCCCAGCGATCCGGCGAGAAGCTTGGGCACGTCGTAGCCTGTGACCGACTTGACGACCTTGGAGCCGCCCCACGTCACGGTGCCGTCGGCCTGGATGAAGCGGGCGCCGAGCAGGAGATCACGCCCCGTGCCGTACCGGAATCGCCGCTGGCCGCTCGCCCCGCACGCAAGGACCCCACCCACCGTGCGCGAGGAGCCGCCATAGGGATCCAGGGCGAGCATCTGGCCATGCTTGCCCAGCTCGCGCCCCAGCACATCCAGCCTCACCCCGGCCTGCACGGTGACAACCATGTCGGCCGGCACATACTCCAAGATGCCGGTGAGCCGCGACAGGTCGAGAGCGAGATCCACGCGCGCGGGCGGCATGCCGAGATCGAGGGCGGAGCCACTGCCCCGAGGCGCGACGGCCAGTCCTTCCGACGCCGCCAGGGTCATGACGCGGGCCCCTTCGTCGACCGACGCCGGGCGGACCAGCCAGCGCGGCGTCACGCCGTCCACCGCGGCCGCGGCCAGCTCGGTGGTGGAGGTCGCCACGTGCTCGCGGCCGACGATGGCCCCGAGGGCAGCCGCGACGGCGGGAGCGGCCACGCTCACCGTCTCAGACCCAGGTGCCGGCGGGCAGTCGAGGCGCGGCGGGACGGAAGCCCTCGCCGCACGCGGGGTGCGAGGGCAGGAGCTTGCCCGGATTCATGATCCCGTCCGGATCGAAGACGCGACGGAAGCGAGCCATGAAGCCCAGATCGGCATCCCCGAACTGCAGCGGCATGCTCGAGGCCTTGTCGAGACCGACGCCGTGCTCGCCGGTCACGCTGCCCCCCATGGCGAGGCAGGCGCGCAGGAGCTCGTCATTGGCCTCGTGGGCGCGCTCGAGGTCCCCGGGAACCTGGTCGTTGTAGAGAATCATCGGATGCAGGTTGCCGTCACCCGCGTGAAAAACATTGGCGATGACGAGACGGTGGCGGGCGCCAATGGCCTGCACCTCGCGCATGATCTCGGGCAGCCGGGAGCGCGGCACCACCGCGTCCTGGAGAATCCAGGTGGGCGACATGCGGCCCACTGCACCCGCCGCCTCCTTGCGTCCCTTCCAGAGCAGCGCCCGCTCCGCATCGTCCTTGGCCACCCGGATCTCGAGGGCGGCGTGATCGTGGCAGATCTGTACGATGCGTTTAGCCTGGGCGTCGATCTCCGCCGCGGGGCCATCCAGCTCGACCAGGAGCACGGCGCCCGCGCCTTTGGGATAGCCCGCGCCCACTCCCTCGTTGATCGCTCGCACGAAGGTCTCGTCGATCATCTCGAGGGCCGCGGGAATGATGCCCGCCCCCACGATGGCCGAGACCGCCTCGGAGGCGTCGTCGATGGCCGAGAAGGAGGCGAGGAGTGTCTTGACACCGGCCGGAACATGCAGGAGGCGCACCGTGATGGCGGTGAGGAGGCCGAGCGTCCCCTCGCCTCCCACCAGCGCTCCCGTGAGATCGTAGCCGGGTGGATCCTGCGCCTTGCCGCCTACCCTGAGAATCTCCCCCGCCCCCGTGACCAGCTCGAGCCCCAGCACGTGATTGACGGTGATGCCGTACTTGAGGCAATGCGGCCCGCCGGCATTGGTGGAGGCGTTGCCGCCGATAGAAGAAACCATCTGGCTCGACGGGTCCGGCGCGAAGTAATACCCGTGCTCGCGCGTGGCCTGGGAGAGCCACAGATTGATGAGACCGGGCTGGACCGTCGCGCAGCGGTTGGGAAAGTCGAGCTCGAGAAGCTGGTTCATGCGGGTCATCGACACCATGACGCCGCCCACGGGGGCCATGGCGCCTCCGATCAGTCCCGTGCCCGAGCCCCGCGGCACCACCGCCACGTGCTCGCGCCGGCACAGCCGCACCAGATCGAGAACCTGCTGGGTCGTCTCGGGCAACACCACGAAGTCCGGCGCGCCCTTGTAGAAGGTGTGCATGTCGCACTCGTAGGCCATCCGACCTTCGGGAGTCGACACCACCCCCCGAGCTCCCACGATTCCAACCAGCTCATCAAGAAACGCAGGACTCAGCGCCACAGGCCCCTCAGGGTTGAACTACGCAGGGTGGCGAGAAGGGTCCAGATGCGAGGCGGCGCCCGGCGGCCGCACGCGAGGCGTACGTCTTGTACGTTGAGCGTGCGGCCGCGGGCGCCAACGAAGCAGCTGGGCCCTTATCGCCGCCCTGCTAGCCGATCTTCCAGGTCTCGCCTGCCATCAGGAGCTTCGCGATATCCCCCGGACCGCGGTCCGAGATCGCTTTCTGCTCCTGCTGGACGAGAATCTCCTCGTACGTGGTCTCGCCTTCGATGTTCAGCAGCGTGCCCAGCGGAATCGGGTAGTCGGGCGCCCAGAGCTGAGCCAGCAGCATGGCCGTGGCGCGGTCGGAGGAGTCGTGCACCCAGAGCGCGCTCTCCGGTACGTCCTTGACCTTGACGACCTTGGGCTTGACCCCTTCCAGCACGAGGCCGCGCCGATCGTCAGGCGGCCCGAAGGTGACGGGCTTGCCGTGCTCCAGCCGGCACTCGTGGAGAATCTTGGACTCCTTGTCGTACAGGACGTTCCACGCGAGGTCGTTGTAGACATTGCAGTTCTGGAGAATTTCCACGAAGGCCGCGCCCTTGTGAGCGGAAGCGCTGCGCAGCGTCTCCTCCATGTGCGCGATGTTCCGGTCCACCGTGCGGGCCACGTAGGTCGCTCCCGCGGCGAGGGCGAACGAGCACGGACTCAGTGGACGGTCGGCCGAGCCCATGGGCGTCGACTTGGTCACCTTGCCGAGCTCACTCGTCGGCGAGTACTGGCCCTTGGTCAGGCCATAGATGCGGTTGTTGAAGAGCAGGATGGTGAGGTCCACGTTCCGGCGCAGCACGTGCAGCAGGTGGTTGCCCCCGATGGACAGGCCGTCACCGTCGCCCGTGACCACGAACACCTTGAGCTCGGGCCGGGCCAGCTTGAGGCCGGTGGCCAGGGCCGGCGCACGCCCGTGGATGGTGTGGAACCCGTACGTGTTCATGTAGTACGGGAAGCGGCTCGAGCAGCCGATCCCCGAGATGAATACGATGTCTTCCTTGGGAATGCCGAGGCTCGGCATTGTCTTCTGCACCGCACTCAGGATGGCGTAGTCCCCACAGCCGGGGCACCAGCGAACGTCCTGGTCGGACTCGAAGTCCTTCTTCGTGTACTTCGGCGTCGCGCCGGGCGTGCCGGTGACCGTGCTCACTGCTTTGCCTCCAGAAGTTGATGGATGGCCTCGAGGATCTCCTGGCTCGCCAGCGGCATGCCGCGGACCCGGTTGAAGCCTACCGCGTCGACGAGGTACTCGGCCCGCAGCACTCTCACCAGCTGGCCACTGTTGATTTCCGGCACGAGGACACGCCGGTACTGGCGGAGAATCTGGCCGAGGTCGGGGGGCAGCGGATTGAGGTGACGAATGTGGATGGAGGCGACCGCCTTGCCCTCTATCTGCGCTTCCTCCACCGCGGCGGTGATGGCGCCGTACGTGCCACCCCATCCGACCACGAGCACCTCGCCCGAGTCCGGCCCATTGATCGACGTCGGGGGAATCTCCTGCGCCACGCGCCGGACCTTCTCGGCCCGCGTGCGTACCATGTGGTCGTGGTTCTCCGCGTCGTAGGAGATGTTGCCCGTGACGTCCTGCTTCTCGAGGCCGCCGATCCGGTGCTCGAGCCCGGGCGCGCCGGGGCGGACCCAGGGGCGCGCGAGGGTCGCGGCGTCCCGGAGGTAGGGCGCGAACCCTTCCGTCTCGGTCCGGAAGTTGACCGGGATGTCGGGTAGCGTCTTGACGTCGGGGATAAGCCAGGGCTCGGAGCCGTTGGCCAGATAACCATCGGACAGCACCATGACCGGCACCATGTACTTGATCGCGATACGAATGGCCTCGTAAGCGATGTAGAAGCAGTCGCCGGGCGTGCAGGGCGCGATGACGACGATGGGACTCTCGCTGTTGCGCCCGTAGAGCGCCTGCATCAGGTCGGCCTGCTCGGTCTTGGTGGGGAGACCGGTGCTGGGACCGCCGCGCTGGATGTCGAAGATCACCAGGGGAAGCTCGGCCATCACAGCGAGCCCGATGCCTTCACTCTTCAGCGCGATGCCGGGGCCGCTGGAAGCGGTGACGCCGATGGCGCCGCCGAACGAGGCGCCGATCGCGGAGGTGACGGCGGCGATCTCGTCCTCGGCCTGGAAGGTCCGCACCCGCCAGCGCTTGTGCAGGGCCAGCTCCTCGAGAATGCTCGAGGCGGGCGTGATCGGATAGGCGCCGAAGACGATGGGGATCTTGGTCCGTTCCGCCGCGGCGAGAAGACCCCAGGCGAGGGCGCGATTGCCCGTCATGCTGCGGTAGACCCCCGGCGCCATCTCGGCCGGCTCGATGCCGTAGTGCTCCGAGAACATCTCCGCCGTCTCCCCGAAGGCGTGCCCCGCCTTGAGGACCCGGATATTGGCCTCGACGAACGTGGGATTCTTCGCGAAGCGCTTCTTGATGGCGTCGAGCGTGGGATCCAGCGGCCGCGTGTAGATCCAGGAGACGAGGCCGAGCGCGAAGAAGTTCTTGCAGCGCTCCTTCTCCTTGGCATTCATGGGCAGGTCTTCGAGCGACTTCTTCGTCATGGCGCCGATATCGACCTGGTACAGACGGAACTGCTCGGCGAGACCCGGCTCGTTGAGCGGGTTCTTGGGCTCGCCCTTGGCGTCTTTCGGATAGCCGGCCTTTTCCAGGTTGCGCTGGTCGAAGGCCGCCGTGTTGACGATGAGGATGCCGCCCTTCTTGAGATCGGCCAGGTGCACCTTGAGGGCGGCCGGGTTCATGGCCACCAGCGCGTCGAGATGATCGCCCGGCGTGTACACCCGCTGGCTCCCGAACTGGAGCTGAAAGCTCGACACGCCGAAGAGGGTGCCGGCGGGAGCGCGGATCTCCGCGGGGAAGTTCGGCAGCGTCGAGATGTCGTTGCCGGCCCACGCCGCTTCCGTGGTGAATTGCTCGCCGGTGACCTGCATGCCGTCACCGGAATCGCCGGCAAACCGGATCACGGCCCGGGTCAATGTCCGGCGCGGTTTTGCGACCGTAGCCGCGGGCATTACCGTGTCGCTCATGGTCTCGATCGTCCTTTCCGTGACCACCGTCCTCGACGCAGAGCGACCCCGGACTCTGGGAGTTCTGGGAAACTCTCGTCCTGGTAGGAGCCGCTTCGCCTTCATGCTACCCAAACGCCTGCGGATTGGCAAGGTTATCTCCGGCTCGACGGCGATTTCGGCCGCGCCGCACCCGCCCCGCTAGAGCTCGAGAAGCTCCATCTTCGGCGACCGGGTGAGGTTGCGGCAGCCGGCGGGCTCGACGAGCACCATGTCCTCGATGCGCACTGCTCCCCTGCCCGCGTAGTAGAGGCCCGGCTCGACCGTCACCACATGGTCGGTCTTGAGCTGGTAGTCGAGACGGCTGATGCGGGGCAGCTCGTGAATGTCGAGCCCCACCCCGTGCCCCGTCCCGTGGAAGAAGCCCTGGTTGCGTCCGCCCACCACGCCGGTGGTATAGCCGCGGGCTTCCATGGTGTGCGCAACCTCTGCATGGATCGCCCCACCCGAGGCACCGTCCCGGATCAGCTCGATACCGCGGAGCTGGGCGGCCAGCACCGCGTCGTAAATCCGTCTGAGCTCGTCCGGAGCCTTTCCCTTCACCACCGTTCGCGTCATGTCGGCGAAATAGTGGGAGGTCGAGGAGCGCGGAAAGATGTCGAAGATGATCCCCTGATGAGGTCGGATGGGGCCCGAGCCCTGGTTGTGCGGGTCGACACCCTGGTCGCCGCACGCGATGATGGTGTGCTGGGCGATGCAGTCGTTCTCCATGAGCGAGACGTTGACGACCTTCTTGAGGTCCTCGGAGGTGAGCGGACGTCCCTTCCAGATCACCTCGTCCCCCCTGATCACGCTTTCCCGGAGCACGTCGAGGGCCGCGGCGAGCGCGGTCTCCGTATGGCGCTGGGCCTCCTCGATGGCCGCCACCTCCTCGCCGGACTTGATCACCCGCTGGGGGAAGAACGGCTGCGGCCTCACCTGCAGGGTGATCCCGCGCTCGCGCAAACGGTCGGCCGCTTCGAGGGGGAAGTCGGAAGGCACCTCCACGGTGCGGGCGCCGTAGTCCTCGAGGAGGAGGGTGACGGTATCGGTGAGTCTCGGCTGGGGCCAGCGCTGCTTGGCCTTGGCTTCCCACTCGGACAGCGAGAGGACCTCGTCCACCCGGGCCTGCTGGCGGGCGCGATCGACCTCGAGGTCCGACATGAGGAGGATCTTCCGGCCGTTGATCTCGAGGAAGACGAACGGATCCGGGGCCATGAACCGGCAGGCGTAGTAGAGGTTCGAGTCCCCTTCGCTGGAAGCGATGATCAGCGACGCGCTCATGCGGCGGCTCCTCGTCTGGTCTCGTACTGGATCACGGGGTTGGCCTGCTCGCTCACCTCGTCCAGGTTGGCGATACCCAGCTCGCCCCGCTGGAAGAGATACTCGACGTGGGCTCCCGCCTCTTCGAGGGCGAGGAGGCGGGTGTAGCCCTCCCGGGGCCCGAAGAGGGCGAGGGACACGCCGAGCAGGGTCTTGGAGTCGCGACAGATGTCCAGCACCTGGCCGAGGCGGCGGTCGTGGTGGGCGGCGATGGCTCCTATGCGCTCGGCCAGCTCGTCGATGGGCGCCTCGTGCCCGGGCAGGGCGAGTCTCACTCCGCCGAGCCGGCGGACCTTGTCCAGCGACTGCAGGTAGAGCTCGAGGCCGCAAAAGGGCGTGATGGACGCGGGCGACTGATGCGGCGTGATGCGGGAGAGCACGTGATCGGCGGTGAAGAGGAGATCGTCCACCTCGAGGCAGATCTGCCCCGGGCAGTGGCCCGGCGTGTGATGGACGCGATAGCCGTTGATGATCTGCTGCCCGTCCTTGACCACCCCGTCGATGGTGACGGACTTGAACGCCGCCTTGGAGAAGCGATACATCGTCTCGAGCTCTTCCTTGAGCTCGGGGGTGACTCCCGCCCGCTCCAGGAAGACGCCCATGTCCTTGGAGGCCAGGACGATCCGCTCCTCGAAGCGGCTGAGCACCCGAGCGTCCAGCTCGTGCACCCACACCCGCGCGCCCGTCTCACGCGTGAAGTGACCGACCCAACCGAAGTGATCGATGTGGGCGTGCGTGATCACCACGTGCCGGACATCGTCGAGGGAGACGCGCTCCCCGAAGCGCTGGCGCACCTCCTCGAAGCGCTCGTGGAGACCCCTGATCGACGCGTCGGTGCCCGAGCCCACGTCGACCAGGGTGAGGGTGTCCCCGTCCACGATCAGATAGATATTGTTCACGTGCCAGAGAAACGTCTCCACGGGCATGCCGTAGACCCGGATGCCTCCGCGACTCGTGAATTTCTGGACGGCCATCGCCGGCCTCGGCGTCTCGGACATGCCTTAACGGTACCACGCAGACGTCGCGGCAGGACGTCTCAGCGCGTGTCCTCGGAGGCGTCGTCGGCCCTCCGGAGCGTGTCGATGAAGCGGGCCACCGCCGGGGTGAGCCGTTTGCCCCGGCGGTAGATGAGACCGATGGGGCGCGCGAGGCCCGAGAGGGCGAGCGGGACGGTGGCGAGGGTCCGCATGCCCGACTCCATCACCACCGTGGGCCGGGGCAGGATGCTCACCCCGGCGGCAATGCCGATGGCCTGCTTGATGGTCTCCACGTTGTCGAACTCCATCACCACCTCGACCTTGACCCCGTGCTGCTTGAGGGCGCGATCGATGGCCTTGCGCACGGCGAGGTCGCGATCGAAGGCCACGAACTTCTCTCCCGTGAGATCCCCCGGGGTGATCTGCTTCCGCCTGGCGAGCCGGTGACTCGGATGGGTCACGAGCACCATGGCCTCCGAGCGGAGGGGGAGGACATTGAGCGTGCGCGTGGCCGTGGGATAGGAGAGCACGCCAACATCGGCCTCGTCGTTCAGGACGGCCTGCACCACCTTGTGAGGGTGGAGGCACTCGAGAAGGACGCGGGCCTGGGGATGCGCGGACATAAAGGGCTGCATGTGCCGGCTCATGTCGTGGAGGCCTACCGAGTAGATCGCGGCCACGCGCACCGTCCCTTCCACGCGCTCCTTGGAGGCGCGAAGGCTGGCCCGCGCGTCCTCGAAGCCCTGGAGGAGGTCGCGACAGGCTTCGAAGAAGACGCGTCCCGCCTCGGTGGCCACGAGGGGCCGGCGTGAGCGGTCGAGAAGAGGGACGTCGAGCTCGGCCTCCAGTTGCTGCATCGCCTGGCTCGCCGCGGACTGGGTCACGCCGTTGCCGGAGGCGGCGCGGGAGAAACTTCTCAGCCTCACCACGTCACAGAAGAGCTTGAGGGTGTCGAGGTTCACGCCCCCGACTCTAGCCCATTAGCTGAGCTAATTCTATGTTTTTGACATTTTGTGCTTGGCTAATGCTCGGGCCTCGTGTAGTCTCACACCTCAATTCAGGGTTGTTCAGACGCTTCACAAGGACCGGAGGGGACAGGGGCAAACGTATGGTCATGGAGAACAATAGGTCAGCGACGGCGCCGGCCGGAATGCCTCCGGCCCAAGGCCTCTATGATCCCGCTCACGAGCACGACGCCTGTGGTGTCGGCTTCGTCGTGGACATGAAGGGCCGGAAGTCCCACGCCATCGTGGATCAGGCTCTCCAGGTGCTGAAGAACCTCCTCCACCGGGGAGCGTGCGGCTGCGAGGTCAATACCGGGGACGGCGCGGGCATTCTCATCCAGATGCCTCACGCCTTCCTCGCCCGCGAGTGCGGCCGGCTCGGCTTCACCCTGCCCGCCCCCCGTCACTACGGGGCCGGCCTCGTCTTTCTGCCCCGCGACGCCGCCCAGGCCGCCCGCGGCCGCGCCATCCTCGAGTCGGTGGTGAGGGAAGAGGGGCAGGCCGTGCTCGGCTGGCGGCGGGTCCCCACCGACGACTCCCCCATCGGGCCGAGCGCTCGCTCGGTGGAGCCGGTTATCGAGCAGGTCTTCATCGCGCGGGCCGCCGGCATCTCCGACGCCCAGGCCTTCGAGCGCAAGCTCTACGTCATTCGCAAGCGCGTCGAGCACGCGGTGCGCACTTCCGACCTCGCGGATCGCGGATTCTTCTACCTGCCCAGCCTCTCCGCCAACACCCTCATCTACAAGGGCATGCTCTCCGCGGACCAGATCGAGACGATGTTTCCCGACATCGTGGATCCGCTCGTGGAATCCGCCCTCGCCCTCGTGCACCAGCGCTTCTCCACCAACACCTTTCCCTCGTGGCCGCTGGCCCATCCCTATCGCTTCATCGCCCACAACGGCGAGATCAACACCCTGCGCGGCAACATCAACTGGATGCACGCGCGGGAAGCGCTCTGCCGGTCGAATCTCCTCGGCGATGACCTCAAAAAGATCCTCCCCATCGTGGTGGAAGGCGGCAGCGACTCCGCCACCTTCGACAATGTGCTCGAGCTCCTCGTCATGGCGGGGCGTCCCCTGCCCCTCGCCGTGCTCATGATGATCCCGGAAGCGTGGAGCGGCCACGAGTCCATGCCCGCCCTCCGCAAGGACTTCTACGAGTACCTCGGCTGCCTCATGGAGCCGTGGGACGGTCCCGCTTCCATCGCCTTCACCGACGGGACGGTCATCGGCGCCGTCCTCGACCGGAACGGCCTGCGTCCCTCCCGCTACTACGTGACCAAGGACGGTCTCGTGGTCATGGCCTCGGAGGTGGGGGTGCTCGACATTCCCGCGGACCGGGTGCTCCTCAAGGAGCGTCTCCATCCCGGGCGCATCTTCCTCGTGGATACCGCGCAGGGCCGCATCATCGACGACAGCGAGCTCAAGCACGCTTTCGCCACCCAGCATCCCTACGGCGAGTGGCTGGCCGCCCACATGAGGCCCCTCGAGATGCTCCCGGAGCCACCGCATCTGCCCGAGCCCGATCACGACACCGTGCTCGAGCGCCAGCAGGCCTTCGGCTACACCCATGAGGACCTGCGCCTCCTCCTTGCTCCCATGGCCACCGCGGGCGAGGAGCCCATCGGCTCCATGGGCACCGAC
>DASYQB010000074.1:0-10556 GCA_036005985.1 Candidatus Methylomirabilota bacterium
AGTCCCACGAGCTGCATGGCCACCTTCTGCTCGCGTACGAGCATGCACAGGAACGCGATCGTCTCCCCTTCGGACAGGCCGAGGTGGCTCGCCAGATCTTGAGGGCTCATCGGTCCGGCACTGGCCAGACACTCGACGACGGCGTGTTCAGTCTCCGACCACCAGTCGATCATCGCGGGTCCTCCCCTCGTGAATGCCGTGCCACCGCCTTCCATGGTGCACTCTCGCTCATTGCGCGGCGATCACAATGCCGTGACGGTGGGCAGAGACAGCGCACGGGAAGTCGGTTCAGGTGAGTGTCTGCAACGCGTGTGCCACGCGAGATCCGCAAAGACTCGACCACTTGCACGCGGCGCCGGCTCGCGTGGCTGCCCGCTCGCTGAGCATGCGCCCACGGGGGCGGCACACGCAGCGAGCGGGTTCTTGCTGCGCTCCGGGAGCTACCCGCGGCCCACGAAGGGCATCTTGGTCGCCATGACGGTGAGGAACTGCACATTGGCGTCCAGGGGAAGGCTGGCCATGTACACGACGGCCTTGGCCACGTTCTGCACGTCCATGGTCGGCTCCACCTCCACCGTCCCGTTCGCCTGCGGCACGCCCTTCTTCATCCGCTCCGTCATCTCGGTGGCGGCATTGCCCACGTCGATCTGGCCGCACGCGATGTCGTACTTTCGCCCGTCGAGCGAGGTGGACTTGGTCAGCCCGGTGATGGCGTGCTTGGTCGACGTGTAGGCGACAGAGAACGGCCGGGGGGCGTGGGCGGAGATGGAGCCATTGTTGATGATGCGCCCCCCGCGCGGCTGCTGGTTCTTCATGATCTTGATCGCCTCCTGGGTGCATATGAAGGAGCCGGTGAGGTTGGTATCCACCACCGCCTTCCACTTCTCGAAGGGCAATTCCTCCATGGGCACGGGAGGCGCGCCGATGCCCGCGTTGTTGAAGAGCAGGTCGAGGCGCCCGAAGGTGTCCTTGGTCTTGGCGAAGAGGGCGCGGATGGACTCCGGATCGCTCACGTCCGTGGGCACCACGAGGGAGGGGGAGCCGGTGGCCTTGCCTTCGGCCGCGGTGGCCTCCAGGAGATCCTTGCGGCGGCCGGCCAGCACCACCGCGTAGCCTTCGCGCATGAGGGCGAGCGCGGAATGCTTGCCGATACCCGTGCCCGCGCCGGTGACCAGTGCGACCTTGGTGGCGGTAGCCATATCGCTGTGTCCTCCCTGTTTATTTCTTGCGGTAGACGTTGAGGCCGACTTTTTCCTCGCGGTCGGGCACGGAGACGTTTCCTTCCGTCGAGGCGATGATGATGGTCTTGCCCGACGACGATGGTCCGAATTCTTTCGTGAGGTCCACGGTGATGGTCAGGATATTTCCCGCGATGGACATCTCCACGTTCTTCATGGGTCACCTCCTCCGGACAGCCTAGCGCAAAATCGCGCGGTGCGTGCGGCGAGAAGTCTCCAGGTCACCCCTTGACACGATGATGCGGGGACGGCACAGTAATCGGCGAGTCACCTCGCCGGGCCCCGGGCGTCGCGCGCCGCGGCCCCCACGTCGCAGCGCTCAATGGCTCGAACGGTAGACGATCCTGGGCATCGACCTCGGCGAGCCACCGCGCGGGCTAGACGGTCGACGCGAAAGGAGCTTCAAGAGATGCCGCTTTACCTCGACGTGCACGCCAAGATCGAGGGCTTGACGGCCGACGTTGCCGCGGACGCCCATCGGAAGGACCTGGAGATCCAGCAGAAGCACGGCGTGAAGTACCTGCGCTACTGGTTCGACGAGGGCACGGGTAAGGTCTTCTGTCTGGTGGAGGCGCCGAGCCGGGATGCGGCGGAAGCCGTGCACCGCGAGGCGCACGGCATGCTGGCCGACGAGATCATCGAGGTGCAGGAAGGGACCTAGCGAGGGCGGCGGCGAGCGGGCGCATCCCGAGCGTCTCGGCGAGGGCCAAGCCCGCCCGGCGATATTCGGCCGCCACGTCGAAATCGGGCGACGGCCCGCGGCCCGCCACGTCTCCGAGGAGCTGCAACGCGTAGGCTTCGTGTCCTCGCTCTCCGCGCCGCCGCGCCGTCTCGAGCCCGCGCACCCCGAGACGCCGTCCGATATCCGGATTCCCCGCGAGGGCGTGGGCCTGCCCGAGCCACACCAGCCGGAGAGCGTGGTTGGCCGCGAGCTCCATGGCTTCCGTCCGCTCCACCGACTCCTCGAGGAGGGCAATGGCCTCCGCGTGGCGGCCGGTGAGCGCGTAGGCCAATCCCAAGGGCGCCGCCACGGCGGGAAAGAGCAACGGGATGTCGGAGAGCCGGCCGATGACGAGACCACGCTCGAGGGGAGCGGCCGCCCTCCCGTATTCCCCTCGCAACAGGTCGACCATGGCCGTCCCCACGCTGGCCACGACCAGGCTGAAAGGATGGTTCTCGGCCTGGGCGAGCGCCGCCGCTTCCTGCGCATGGGGATCGGCCTCGTCGAAGCGGCCGAGCTCGGCGAGGCAGAGGGCGAGCCACGAGCCGGACATGACCGCAGGGAGGCCGGCGAGCCCGAAGGTCTCGCGCCGGAGATCGCCCTCGAGCAGATCCACGTTGCGCCTGAGGGCTTCCGCCGCGCTCGGATAGTCGCCGAGCGAGTGGTAGATCTGCCCGAGGCGGTAGTTCGTCCGCACGGTGTCCGTGAAGCTGCCGAAGCTCGCGGCCACCGCCCGGTCGCGAAGAGCCACGGTGAGGGCGCGGTCGTGCTCTCCGCGAATCCACAGATAGCCGGGGCTCTCGGGGCCGCCGAACAGGCTGTCGATGTTCGCCCGGGAGGCCGTCGCTCCCGTCTGGCGAAGGTAGTGAAGCGCCTTGTCCCACGCCTCGCCCCGGAAGGCGTGATGGGCGAGACGATCGACGTGCTCCGACAGCCGATCCGCGTGGAGCCGCTCGAGGACGTGGACGAGCCGGGCATGAAGGGCGCGCCGCCGCTCCTGGAGCACGCCGCCGTAGGCCACCTCGTGGGTGAGGGCGTGCTTGAAGCTGTACTCGGGAACGGGAAAGAGCCGCGTCTCGTAGAGGAATTCCGCGGCCTGCAGCCGCGCCAGGCCGTGCCGCAGCTCGTCTTCCGATTGTTCCGCGGCTTCGAGCAGCACGGCCCAGGGAACGTCCTTGCCGATGACGGAGGCCGTCTGGAGAAGCGCCTTGTCTCCAGGGGGAAGGCGGTCGATGCGCGCGGCGAGGATGGCCTGCACGGTGGCGGGCACCTGGATGGCGATGGGATCCTTGCCGAGGCGATAGGCGCCGGGCTGGCCCACCAGCACCTCCGTCTCCACGAGCGAGCGCACGCTCTCCTCCAGGAAGAGCGGGTTGCCTTCCGTTCGCTCGATGAGGAGGCGCTGGAGCGGCCGCAGCTCTTCGTGATCGCCGAGCAGGGGCTCGAGCAGCGCCTCCGCGGATTCCCGGGGGAGGGCATCGATGCGGAGCTGCCGATAAAACGTCTTGCTTGCCCAGCCGTGCTGGTACTCGGGGCGATAGTTCACCGCGAGAAGGGCGGAGGCGGTGGGCAGGCTCTCCACGAGCGCGTCGAGGAAGATCTGGGTCTCCGCGTCGATCCAGTGCAGGTCCTCGAACACGAGGAGCAGCGGCTGATCACGGCTCGCGCGCAGAAGCAAGAGGCGGACGGCCTCCACCGTCTGCGCGCGGCGCCGGCCCAGATCGAGCTTCATGAACTCGTGGTCGCCGGGGAGCGCGTCGAGGAGCCACAAGAGCGGCGGGATGACGCTCTTGAGCCCCTCGTCGAGGGTAATGACCACGCCGGTGACCTTGGCGCGCACGTCGCGGGTGTCGTCTCGATCGGAGAGCTTGAAGTAGCTCCGGAAAAGATCGATCAGGGGAAGGAAGGGCGAGGTCTTGCCGTAGGAGACGGAGGTCGCCTCGAGGATGCGCCAGCCTGCTGTCCGATGCGAGCGGAGGAACTCGTAGAAGAGCCGGGATTTCCCGACTCCCGGCTCTCCCACCACCGCCACGAGCTGGCCCCGGCCGGCCCCCGCCTGGTCGCACGCCCGGCGCAGCTCGTCGAGCTCGGCATGGCGACCGACGAAGCGCGTGAGGCCGCGCGTCATCGAGGCGTGGAGCCTGGTGCGGGCGGACCGGACACCCACCATCTCGAAGATGGGGATGGGCTCGGCGAGGCCCCTGATCGGGGTGGGCCCGAGCGCCTTCACCTCGATGTACCCTTCGGCGCTCGTCAGGGTCGCCTCGGTCACCAGAGTCGTCCCGGGGCGAGCCAGCTGTTGCATGCGGCCGGCAAGGTGTGTGGTGTGGCCGACCGCGGAGTAGTCCATATTGAGATCCCGTCCGATCGAGCGCACCAGCACTTCCCCGGAGTTCATGCCCACGCGAATCTGCACGTCCGCTCCGTGCATCCGCCGCAACTCCTCGGCGTATTGCCCCACGGTCTCGTGCATTCGGAGGGCGGCGTAGGACGCCCGCACCGCATGATCCTCGTGGGCGAGGGGCGCCCCGAACAGCGCCATGATCCCGTCGCCCATCACCTGGTTCACCGTCCCCTCGTAGCGGTGCACCGCCTCCATCATGAGCTCGAGCACGGGGTCGAGGAGCTCGCGGGTCTCCTCCGGGTCGCGGTCGAGGAGACGCTCCATGGAACCCTTGTGATCGGCGAAGATGACGGTGACCGTCTTGCGCTCTCCCTGGAGCGCTCCCTGCGAGGTGAGGATCTTCTCCGCGAGATGCTTCGGCGTGTAGGTGCTGGGGGCGGAGAATCGCGCGGGGGGAGAGACGCGGAGCGACGCGGCGCACTGCCCGCAGAACTTGTTGCCCACCGGATTGGCCGCCCCGCATTCCGCGCACACGGAGGCGAGCGGGGTGGCGCATTCGCCGCAGAATCGCGCGCCGGGCGGATTGTCCTGCTGGCACGCCGAACACTTCATGCTCTCTCCTCTCGTTCGCCCCGTGCGCCCAGGCGGCAGTGACCAAGGGTCAAGACTACCGCTTTCCCGCCGATGGCGTTACGATACGGGCCGAGGTCACCTTCGTCCTCTCGGAGGCCGTCATGAGCCGCGGAAAGCGTTTGGCGTGGGTCGGGATTGGGTTGCTCGGCCTCCTGCTCCTCGGTCAACCGGCCCACGCCGTGGAGTACCGGCTCCTCGTGGCGAGCGTCTTCGACACTTCCCTCACCTCCTTCACCTCCTCCAATGAGCTGACCTACGGCGCGTCAGGCCCGGGTCTCCAGCGGCTGGAGACGGCGATCAGCACGGGCGACATCGAGTGGGGCGACATGCCCGCGGGACGCCCGCTCACCGGCGTGCCGGACAGCATCGCCCGTGCCTGGTCCGGCGTGGGTGTACACGCCGACATCCTGCGCGGCGGAGTCGACGCGGGACACTGGGACGAAGTCCGCTGGGAAGGCAAGCCCGGCGAGCGAAGCATCTGGCTCATCAAGGCCACCGGCAACAATCGCCCGCAAGCCGTGCAGCGGGTGACGCTTGAAGGCGCCGGCCGGCCCGTCCGGCTCTATCCGCCTTATGTCTTCACGGGAGGAAGCGGCCGCCTCGCCGTGATGCAGATGCCCCAGCCGCTCATCGCGTTCTCCGAGACCAAGGGCAATGTGTGGGACAAGTGGGTGGGCAAGGGGCTCGATCTCGGCCAGGGCATCGGCGCGGTTGTCGGGCTCAGCAGCAATCCGCTCAATCCCGATCTCGTGTATCTCGTGGTGCAGCAGGGCGATCAGCCCACCAGCTACCGGGCGGTCATCTCCTGGGCCGATCCGGATATCGATCGCGAAAGCCCGAGGATGCGCACGCGACCGTTTCATCGCTGAGCGCGCGCCTCGCGTTTGACAGGGCGGGAGGGCCGTGACACAGTCTCGCCACCAGAGGAGTGTGTAGAGACCCGACGCACCCCAAAGAGGGGGTCCCAGATGGCCATCTCCGTCGAGAGCACCGTCCAGCCCGAGGTCGCGGGCGCCTATGCCCGGCTGGAAGAAAAGATCCTGGAGCGCGACCAGCGGGCGTCCAGCGAGATTTTCTACGATCTCGTTCGCGCGGGACGGCCGCTCCCCGAGCTCCTTGGTGAGATCGTCCGCATTCACGCGCCTTATACCCACGTGCCGTACCATCAGCGCCTCGACGACGGCATCGTCCGCTTCGTGAACAACGACCACTGCCTGCTCAGCTCCCGGGCGAGCATGGACCTGATGAAGATGATCCGCCCCGAGCTCGCCTATCTGCCCCTCGCCCAGACCATCTGGTATCTGCCCACGGGCCTCGATCCCTGGAACCAGCTCCTCGGCAAGATGCCCGGTCACTACGTGCGGCTCTACGAGCTCAAATTCGAAGGCAAGCCGCCGCTCCCGGAAGTGCACTGGCCCGATCAGGAGCCTCTGGTCATTCCGGGGACGTTCCCGGAGAAGCTCAATGCCTGGCTCACCCTCGTCCAGCGCGGCGAGGTGGTGAATGCCTACCGCGTGTTCCTCGGCCTGTGGGACGAGGCGCTCGCCGATTCCCCGCGGCGCACCCAGCTCCTCGCTCATCTCGTCTTCGCAGGATTGATCGACGTGCAGGACCGCATGCTCCACAATCGCTCCTACACCACCGGCCACAAGTCCTACCGCGCTCGCGCCACCGTGCAGCTCGCTCAGGCTGTGGGCTGGCACAACGCGCGGAGCATCCTCTACGCGGGCGTCCCCGACATGGCGGTGGGGCCGCGGTGGCACTCGACCTATGAGATGGGCTGCCTCGTCGTGCAGAATTTCCTCGGGGGGCGCGATCAGGATTTCCTCGACAATGACGGCGCCCTCACCTCCGTGGAGTCGCTCGCCCTCATCGAGGCCATCCTGAGTGGCGAGGAACCGGCGTACATCGATCTGATCGTAGCCCTCGTGAAAGCGGGCAAGGGCCTGCGCCAGATCATCGACACCATCCAGGTCGCCTCGGCCCAGGTCATCCTCGAGACGGGCGAGCCCAACAACTTCTCCATGGCCCAGCACAGCTACGAGTACTGCAACAACGTCCGGTGGTTCTTCGACACCTTCCAGCATCCTCACCGGCTCAAGCTCCTCTTCGTGGCCGCCGCCTTCGTAACGCGCGCCTCCCACCACCAGCGGCACACGCCGGACAACGGCGCGGACAAGATCGCCACGCCGAAGGGCGCCGACACCATGTCGCCGGAGCAGATGCTCGGCCAGCTCGACGAGGCGCTCCTCGCCCTGCGGGCGGGCGAAGCGGTGAACTGGACCGCCGCCTACCTGAAGGCCGGGCACGATCGCCGAGCCCTCGTGGAGGAATTGGCCACCGCCGCGGCCAAGATGGGGAACGACCCGCACAATCAGGAGCTGGGGGTCTGCCTGCTCGAGGACTACGCGCACAGCACGGCGGAGGATCGCGACCGCCTGCTGCTCGCCTCGGCCAAGCACACCGCCGGTCACCGGAAATACGGCGACCCGCTGGAGGCCTATCGGCGCTTCGCGGAGGCGTTCGACCTCGCTACTTGAAGATCTTCTTGACCGCCCCCAGCGCCTCGTCCACAGGGCCGGCCACCTTGGGCGGGGGGGGCGGGACGAGCCGCAAATGCACCTCTGAGGTCTGGCCCGCCATCACCTGCACCTGACGCGTCTCCGCGGTGAATCGCGGATGGGTGACGCGCAGGCGATACGTTCCTTCCTTCAGCTTGCCGCGCGCCTGGCCTCCGGTACCCGGGACAAGGGTGGTCACCACCGCGTCCTTCAGGGTCAGGATCTCCACGGTGGCGTCGTTCACCGGCCGGCCCGTTCGCGCATCCTGCACCACGGCCACGAGGTCACCCACCACGGGCGCCGCGGGCTTGGCGAGGTGGAGATACGAGTACAGCCCGAGACTGATGGAGATGCAGCCGGCGAGAATGCCGATGATGGAATGGGTGCGCGGCAGCGTGAGATAAGAGCGAAGGAAATGGATCAGGCGCCCCGCGGGGCCCGACGGGACCTCGGTGACGGTTGGCCCGTGCTCGCCTTCCATGACGCGGCTAGCTTAGCAGGCGGAGAGGGACACAATCTACCGAAACACGTCGGCCGCCTCCTTGAGCAGCGCGGGGGGAACGGTGAGGACGAGCGCCTTGGCCACCCGAAGATTGACGGTCAGCTCGTAGCTCGTGTACTGCTCGACGGGCAGATCGCCGGGCTTCGCGCCCTTGAGGATCTTGTCCAGGTAGGCGGCGACCTGACGCCCCTGGTCGGACGGATTGGCGAAGTACGAGACGAGGCCGCCCGCTTCCACGAACTGGCGCCCCGGATAGATGGCGGGCAGGCGATTCTGCGACACCACGCGGACCACGCTCTTGGACGCGTCGAACTGGGTCACGCTCGCCCCCACGATGAGCGCCTCTACGCCGGCGTTCACCATGGTGGCGAAGGCCAGTTTGTAGTCGTACTCCATCTTGGCGTGAACGAAGCGCACGCTCACGCCCGAGCTCCGCGCCTGGGCTTCGAGAGCCCGGAAGAACGACACGTCGGAGGGGATGTCGGGATTGCCGAGATAGGCGAAGCGCGTGGCCTCGGGCACCATCTGCTTGAGAATCTCCAGCTGCCTCACCGCCAGCTCCCGCCGGAGAAACTGGATGCCCGTGACATTGCCGCCCGGCCGGTTCGTGTTGGCGACGAGGCCGGAGTCCACCATGTCTCCGCTCCCCGCCACCACGATGGGGATGATGGACGTGGCGTGCCGGGCGGCCAGCCCCGCAGGCGTGGACACGGCCACGATGACGTCGACCTGACGCCGCACCAATTCCCCCGCGAGCTCCGGGAGCCGCTCGATTTTGCCTTCCGCGTACCGGCTTTCGAAGACGATCCGGTCCCCTTCCCGGTACCCGCGCGCGCGCAGCCCCTCCGCGAGGGCGAGGCGCTGGGCCGGATCCGAGGTGCTGTACCAGAGCGTCAGATAGCCGATGCGATAGACCTTCCCCGGCGGCACCCCCCGCGCGGGATCCGGCGCGGCCAGGCAGGTCACGAGGGCGAGGACGGCGAACAGGCGGAGCATGCTAGAGACGGCGGTGAATGAGATCCCGCGCGGCCAGGAGGAGGAGGGCGGCGGCGACCCACGCGAGGGCGCCGTCGAAGAGGAAAGCCCCGGAGAGGCTCAGGGCGGCCAGGCCCCCCGTGGCTACCGGGCTCAACGCCGATGAAAACTGGACGCCGAGGGCGAGCCAGCCGAAGGCGGCGCCGCGATTGTCGCTGGGAACGAGGTGGCCGCCTAGCGAATACGCGAGGGTCAGGGCGCCGCCCAAGGAGAAGCCCACGAGGCAGCGCAGGACGAGGAGCCAGACCCACGAGCTGGTCCACGCCATGAGCGCGCAGGGAACGCCGCCGGTGATGCAGGCGATGAGGAGGAGCCGCCCGATCGGCCAGTCCTGGGCGAGGCGACCGGCCACGCTCGCCGAGATCGTCCCGCACACCGCGGACACCGAGATGATGATGCCGGAGACCGCGGCGATGCGCTCCACCCCGGGCAGATGCGCGACCTTGAGGGGGATGAGGAGGGCGAGGCCGCGGTCGATGAACTGGGCGATGAGGAGCAGACCGAGCACCACCGCGAAGTGAGGCAGCCGAAATACTTCGCGGAAGGCGAGGGGGGCCGGACGCCTGGTCGCCTCCCCCGGCCGCTCCTCCTTGAAGAGCACCATGAGCCCGATGAGCGACACCGCGCAGAGTCCCGCCGTCACGAAGAAAGCGTAGCGTATTCCGAAGTGCGAGGCGACATACCCGCCCGCGGCAGGGCCGACGGCCGCGCTCAGGAGCTGAGCCGACTGCACCCTTCCGATGGCCACGGGCACCTTGTCGCGGGGACACGACACGCTGGCCAGGGCCATGGCCATCACCGAGAAGCCCGCGAAGATCCCCTGGACGAGCCGCGCCACGAAGAGCTGGGAGACGGAGGTGACCAGCCCCATGGCGGCGATCGTCACGATGAAGCCGGCGAGCGACCGCACCATCATGAGCTTGCGGCCCACGCGGTCGGCGAGCCGGCCCCACAAGGGACCGAGCAGCCCGGCGAGGCCGGGGGTGACGGCCATGAGCACGCCCGACCACACCGCGATCTCCGCGGGATCGGTCACCCCCAGCTCCTTCACGTAGAGGGGGAGGAAGGGAGAGAAGAACTGGAAGCCCACGAACGCGGTGAAGACGATGAGAGAGAGCGCCCATACGTTGCGCTGCCAGCTCCCGGGCTCTGAGCGTGGCATCAGAAGATGCAGCGCACCCCCGGCCGGTGCGCGGGCGAAGACTTGAGCGGGGCCGGGGTGACCGTCTCCGTCGCGTCGACAGTCACGTGCTGGTGAGGAAACGGTCCGCGAGCTATGTCTGGCCCTTCTCGACGGTCACCCGCTCCACGGCGAGCAGCTTCTCCAGGTCGATGGCCGACAGCATGGCCTCCTCGGTGGGACCCCAGTCGGGCGCCCCTTCGCGCTTGATGCCGAAGCCGTCGGCGAGACGCGCGTACACCTCCTGCCAGGCTGCGAAGGCGGCGAGGAGCGGTGTCGATGGATCGGCGGCGATCTTGAAGCCCAGCCCACCCAGATCGGCGAGGGTCATGCCGAGCCCGG
>DASYQB010000075.1:0-4449 GCA_036005985.1 Candidatus Methylomirabilota bacterium
AGAGCCTGGAGCTCGACGGCCTGGTGGCCGGACGCGCCGTGGGGCGCACCCGCGTCTTCCAGCTCGACCCACGATACTTCGCCCGGGATGCCCTCAAGCAGTTCCTCTTCCGTCTCGCCGAGCCGGAGACGGGCTTGCGCAGCCAGGTCGCCACGCTGCGCCGCCGCCCGCGGCGCACGGGCAAGCCCCTGTGACGCTGACCCAGCGCTCGAGCCTCGGCATGGTCGCCGCGGCAGTGGCTGCCGGCCTGCGCTATCGCGGCATCCAGGCCGTGCTCACGGGCGGGGCCTGCGCTTCGCTGTACAGCGATGGCGCGTATCACTCCCGGGATCTCGACTTCGTGGTCATCGGAGGCACCACCCAGGCCCTGATGGACGCGGCGATGGCGGTGAGCGGATTTACCCGGCGGGGGGACCGCTATGTCCATCCGCGCGCCCGCTTCTACGTGGAGTTTCCGCGCGGGCCGCTCGCCATCGGAGGCGAGCACCGCATTCGCCCGATCGTGCGGGCCACCGCCCACGGCCGCATTCGGATGCTGTCCGCCACCGACTCGTGCCGGGACCGACTCGCCGCCTTCTATCACTGGGGGGACCGCCAGAGCCTCACCGTGGCGGCATGGATCGCCGGACGCAATCGCGTGGGGATGGCGGCCCTCCAGCGCTGGAGCGCCGCCGAGGGAGCTGCCGACCGCTTCCAGGAATTCGTGGCGGAGAAGAAGAGGATCCAGCGCCGAAGCGCCGGGGTCCGCCGGCCGCGGCGGGCGCGAAGGGTCTAGACGCCGGCGGCGGGCGAGGTTACGGCCGGAATTCCTGGTCGAGGATCTCGGAGATGAAGCGGTCGAGGGAGACGGGGTAGAAGCGCACGTTGGGGGCGAGGATGACGCCGGTGTTGATCACCTCGCGCTGGGCCAGCTCGTCCATGGCGCGCTCGATCTGCGCCTGGGGGTTGCGGTCGGAGCGGAGGATATTGAGGTCCTCGCTCTCCAGCGTGACCTGGTGGCGCGAGGCGTACATGAACGAGAAGACGCGGGCCACCAGGGTCTCGTCCATCACCTCGTGCTCCTTGAAGAGGTCGCCGTAGGTCTGCCCGGCCCGCCCGGGAGCGAGGACGAGGCGCGGGGAGACCTTGATCTTGCCGCGGATCTCCACGGAGCGATGCGGCTGCTCTTCCTGGGGCCCCACGAGAATGTAGGGGAGCACGTGATAGCCGGCGATGATGCCGGTGATGGGCTTGCGCAGGATCTCCGTCTGCTCGAAGAGATGCTTGAGGAACTCGGGATCGTGGCGCTCTCCGAACACGGCTAGCCCTTGAACACCGAGACTTCCATGCAGTCGAAGCCGAAATCGTACTCGCGGCTCGAGTACGGCGCGCCCCCGCGCACGTGGGCGAGGTACGGCTTCACGTCGCGGCGATAGATGCCGGTATTGTCCGCGATGATGAGAGCGCCCTTCACGAGCCGCGACTCCACCGCCTTGAGATAGTCGAGATAGTCTTCCTTCCTCGCGTCGAGGAGGAGGAAGTCCACCGGTCCGCGCAGGAAGGGGAGCACGCGAAGCGCGTCGCCCACCACCACCTTGACCCGCCCCTCGAAGCCGGCGTGATCGGCATTGGACTGGCAGAACTTGGCGATGTACGGATTGTTCTCGATGCAGGTGAGCTTGCCCCCACGAGGCATGTGGCCCGCGATCAGGATGGCCGAGTAGCCGACGAGCGAGCCCACCTCGATGCCGCGCGTGGGCCCGTGCTTGGCGAGGAGGCGCTTGATCACGCGCCCCTTCTCCCGGCCGATGACCGGGATGTGCCATTCCGTGACCGCGCGATCCATGAGCCGCAGCATCTTTTCACCGCGCTTGGTCATGCTCAACGAGCGGACAGGCGGGACTGGACGCCGTCGGGGAGGGGATAGCGCCGGCTCCACTTGCCCGCCTTGACGATCTGGCCCGGGAGCGATCGCCCGACGATCTCCTGGACGCGCCTGGAGACGCCGATGAGCGCGTCGAGGTCGATCCCCGTCTCGACGCCCATGGCCCACAGGCAATGGACGAGATCCTCGGTGCAGACATTGCCCGAGGCTCCCGGAGCGAACGGGCAGCCGCCCAGCCCGCCGATGGAGGCGTCGAAGTTGGTCACCCCCCTCTCCATGGCGGCGAGAATGTTCGGGATGGCCATGGCCCGCGTGTCGTGGGTGTGGAGCGTCCACTCGACGTCGGGAAAGCGCGGCATGAGGTGCTCGAGGATGCGCGTGACCTGCGCGGGATTGGCCATGCCCGTGGTGTCGGCGAGGCCGATGCCCTTGGCGCCGAGATCGACCAGCCGCGCGACCACGGACTCGAGCTGGGCCAGGGGCACCTCACCCTCGAACGGGCAGCCGAAGGAGCAGGAGATGCCGGCATAGACGGGCTTGCCGCCGCGGTGGGCCACTTCCGCGGTGGCCTTGAGCTTGACGAGCGACTCGGCGATGGACATGTTCACGTTGGCGAGGTTGTGGCTCTCGCTCGCCGAGACCACGGTGTGAATATCGTCCACGCCCGCGTCCACCGCGCGCACCGCGCCCTTGTCGTTGGGCACGAGGGCGGAATAGCTCGTGCCGGGCCGACGGGTGATGCCCGCCATCACCGCCTCGGCGTCCCTGAGCTGGGGAACGGCCTTGGGCGAGACGAACGAGGTCACCTCGATGCGCGCCATGCCGGTGGCGGAGAGCAGGTTCACCACCTCGATCTTCTGCTCGGTCGGAATGAAGTCGGGCTCGATCTGGAATCCGTCCCGCGTTCCCACTTCGCACACCGTCACCCGCTGGGGCAGCTTCATGATTTCTCCTCACGCTCCGAAGGTGAACGTGCTTCCCACCGAGCTTACCACCAGCTCCTGGGGCAGATGCACACCCATCTGGATCATCGCCTCCAGTCCCGTGCAGTGCTGGGGAATGAGGTAGTCCACGCCGAGGGACCGGAAGGCGTCCACCACCTGGGTGATGCGTTCGCCCGCCAATCCCGAGAGATGGAAGCCACCGATCACCGCGTGCACCTTGGATACCCCCGAGGCAGTCACGGCGTGGCGACAGATGCCCACGATGCCCCGATGGGAGCACGACGTCACCACGACCAGCCCGCGGTCCTTCACGTTGGCGATCAGCGTCTGCTCGCCGATGAAGGTGTCCTGGACAATCTGTCCGTCGCGCTCCACCTTGAGGGAGGGTGGGATGACCTCGAAGGCCTGCGTCTCGTGCATCTCGCCGCTCAGGAGCACGCCCTCGGGCAGCACGGTGGGCGTCTCGATCACCCGCACGTCGAGGTCGTAGCGCTCCAGCTCGTCGCGGTCGAGGCGGCCGATGTACACCCGCGCGTTGTTGCGCTCGTTGTAGCGCGGCAGGAAATGGTCGCGGCCGCCGTAGAAGGAGAGGCTCGGCTTCATGCGGCGGCGATAGGTCTTGAGAAGGCCGGCGAGTCCGCCGTAGTGGTCCATGTGCCCGTGGGAGAGGGCGATCGCGTCGATCTCTCCCGCCTCCAGCCCGAGCTCGAGGAAATTGTGAGTGTAGCTCTCCCCGGTGAGACCGAAGTCGAAGGCGATGCGGCGCTTCTCTCCGGCGCGCTCCACCTCGACCCAGTGCCCGAGCCCATGCTCGGCCTTGAGGGTGGGCATGCGTCGCGCGTGGGCGTGGGTGAAGCGCCGGGCGATCTTCTCGTCGGCGCGCAGGCTGTCGATGAAGTTGTCCACCACCGTGGTGACGGACAGCCGGTCGACCTCAGGCAGCATCACACACTTGCGCCGAACCCGTACAGATTGGGACTAGCGCGATGAGAGGGGCCCAGATGCGAGGCGCCGCCCGAAGGCCGCACGCGAGGCGTACTCCTGTACGTTGAGCGTGCGGCCAAGGGCGGCAACGAAGCAGATGGGCCCTTATCATCGTCCTAGTAAGAGCGCGGCATGCCGAGGACATGCTCCCCGACATAGGCCATGACGAGGTTGTTGTTGATGGGGGCCGCGCGGTACAGGCGCGATTCGCGGAACTTGCGCTCGATGTCGTACTCCTCCGCGAAGCCGTAGCCTCCGTGGCAGTCGATGCAGGCATTGCCCGCCTCGATGGCCGCCTCGGAGGCGAGATACTTGGCCATGTTCGCCTCGGGCCCGCACGGGATGCCCGCGTCGAACATCTTGGCCGCCTTGGTGCGCATGAGGTCGGCCGCCTCGATGGCCATGTGGGCCTTGGCGATGGGGAACTGCACGCCCTGGTTGGCACCGATGGGCTTGCCGAAGATCACGCGCTGGGTCGAGTAGGCCACCGCCTTCTCGATGAACCACCGCGCGTCGCCCAGCGAGTCCGAGGCGACGAGAATACGCTCGGCGTTCATGCCGTCGAGGATGTAGGAGAAGCCCTTGCCCTCCTGGCCGATGAGGCTGTCCGCGGGGATCTCCATGTTGTCGAAGAAGAGCGCGTTGGTCGAGTGGTTC
>DASYQB010000076.1:0-2509 GCA_036005985.1 Candidatus Methylomirabilota bacterium
CATGTGGTGCGGAGGCCCTTGGTATGCGTCAGATCCTTGATGGTCACGGGCACGCCGTGGAGCGCCCCCGTCTTCTTGCCTTTCCTCTTGAGGGCCGCGGTGGCGGCCTTGGCTTCACGGAGCGCCGACTCACGGGCCAGCGTCACAATGGCATTGAGCTTGGGATTGACGGCGTCCACCCGGGCGAGCACGGCCTGCATCACGTCGAGGGGAGAGGTCTTGCCGGTGCGGTAGAGGCGCTGGAGCTCGGTGGCGGGGGTGAAGCAGAGATCGCGGTCGGACACGATGACCTCCGATGGGCGCCGATGACGGTGTGAGACCGCCGAAGCTTAGCAACTTCCGCGGGCGCACGGCGGGAAAAGCACTACTCGACGGGACCGATGCCGCGGCGCCGGAAGATTTGCCGGAGACGGGCCGCGTGACGTCCCCCGTGGAGATTTCGGTCCGCGTCGAGAATGGCCCGCGCGCCCCGCGCGAAAGAGGTGAAGCCGTCGAGCTGGAAATGGCTGTCGATGATGATGCGGTCGGCCACCCGTCGGGTGAGGGCTCTCCAGATGTCCCACAGGGTGGCCGACCAGATCTGCCCGTTGTCGTGCTCGTCGGCGTTCGCCCCGTGATCGAAGCTTTCGTAGGTGAGGGCGCAGTCGAGCCGTCGCACGCCGGGCGGGATGCCATCGCCGCGCGCGCCGTCCCAGCTCATCACCGTGTTGCGGTAGGCGTGGGGCTTTCTCGCCGCGAAGAAGCTGGCCGCGAGATAGTCGCCGAACCCTTCCCCCATCGCCGCCGCTTCCGCGGTTTGCCCGAAGTCGGGACAGATGGCGTCCTGAAGGGCGTGGCCGAACTCGTGGAGCACCGTCTCTCCGTCCTCCGCGTCGTCGACGTCGCCCGTGCCGAAGGTGAGGGTGCGCTCTCCCGGGCTATACCACGAGTTGTCGTCACGCGTGCCGCGGGCGTTCACGCGAATCGGCTCGGCGAAGATGCGGCGACCGCCCCGGTAGCCGAGCTTCTCCAGGTAGGCGATGGCCTCGTTCACGTGGTAGTAGGACGAGACTTCCTCGAAGCCCGCCTGGGTGCTCGGCATCACGAAGTCGAGGCGCGGGCTCGAGACGCGCGGCCTGGTGAGTTGGGTACTCACGCGGCGTCCATCGAGCCGGCGCTTGCCGCGCAGGCCGGTGAGGGTCACCGCGACGTAGGCGTTTTCCGGAGGACGCTGCACCCGGCCATTCGGGGTGAGGGGTTGAAATCCATGGGCGCGGGCCATGGGATTGGGCAGGAAGACGGTGGCCCTCCCCGTCGCTTGGGCCAGATTGTCCACGCGGGAGATGATGCGGCCCGTGATGGCGTGCACGTACACGATGACCTCGGCGCGAGGCCGGGTCCGATGGACGCGCACCCGCCACGCGGGATGGAGGAGCCGCCGCGACGGGTACCACAGGAGCTCCGGCCGCCCCACCACGCGCACGCTGCCCCGGGCGTGGCCGACCGCGGCGAGGGCGAGGCGGACGGCGCGGCGCTCGGGAAGCGTGGGCTCGTGGGTCTGGCGCAGGATGTCTTCGGGCACGGCGCGGCTCTTCACGAGGTAGACGCGCCGATCGCGGCCGATGTGCACGGTGACGTAGGCGCGGTGGATGCGGCGGCGGCGCCAGATCTGCTGGTAGATGACGTGATCCGCGCCGAGGCCGTGGATCACCCGGCGGAGGTCGAGGCGATCGAGGGCCGAGGTGATGCCCAGGTGCTCGCGGTTGGCTTCGAGGAATTGCCAAGCGATGCTCCGCGGCGTCCCCCGGCCGCGCTCGCTCCGGAAGCCCCAGAGCTCCTTGGGCGTGGCGTAGCTCTTCCCCGGTATGGCCTTGAACGCGCTCGCGGCGAGGGTCTTCATCACGCGGTTCCCGGGGTCAGGCGCGAACGGTCTGGCTAGAGGACTTTGCGAGGATCCAGCGCGTCACGGAGACCGTCGCCGAGGTAGTTGATGCTGAGCACGGTGAGGAAGATGGCCGTGCCCGGGAAGATGGCCCAGTGGGGGGCGAAGTCGAGATTGTCCTTGGCGTCGAAGAGGATGCGTCCCCACGTCGGGATGTCGGGAGGGAATCCCAGGCCGAGGAAGGACAGGGTGGACTCCGCGAGGATGGCCGCGGCCACGTCGAGCGAGCCGGCCACGATGACGGGGCCGAGGGCGTTGGGCAGGATGTGGCGAATCACCTGCCGGAAGGGCCGGGCCCCCAGGCTCCGCGCCGCCTCCACGAACTCCTTCTCGCGAAGGGAGAGGAACTGCGCTCGGACCAGTCGGGCCACGGGCATCCAGCGTAGGCCCGCGATGAACACGACGATCATGACGAAGATGCCCATCTCGGGTCCGAACGCTTTGCTCAGGGCGTTGCGGAACAGGTAGACGATCAGGAGGAGCAGCGGGAGCTGGGGCAGGGCGAGGAAGAGATCCGTGACACGCATCAGGGTATGGTCGATCACCCCCCCCGCCTGCCCGGAGATGGCCCCCACCGCGGTGCCCACG
>DASYQB010000077.1:0-9011 GCA_036005985.1 Candidatus Methylomirabilota bacterium
CCTCGTGAGCCATGCCCACTTCGACCACATCGCCGGCCTTTGCTTCCTCACAGATACCCTGGCCATGCTGGCTCCAAACCGCCGGATCACCGCGTGCAGCCTCGGACCGGTGCTCGACAGCCTGCGCACTCACGTCTTCAACGACATCGTGTGGCCCAACTTCGCCACCATCCCTGATCCCAAGAATCCCGTGCTGGGCTTTCGCGCCCTGGCCGAGGAGGGCGAGGCGCGGGTGGGCGAACTGTGGGTCACTCCCATACCGGTCGAGCACACCATCCTCACCACCGGCTTCATCGTCCACGACGGCGAGACGGGCTTCGTGTTCAGCGGCGACACCGGACCGACCAAGAAGATCTGGGAGGCCGCCAAGGAAATGCGCGGCCTCAAGGCGGTGATCGTGGAGACATCCTTTCCCAACCGGATGGACGCCCTCGCGAAGACCTCGGGGCACCTGACCCCGGAGATGCTCAAGCGCGAGCTCGACAAGGCGCCGCCCGACGTGCCGGTCTGGGTCTATCACGTCAAGCCCCAGCTCTACCAGGAGACCGCCGAAGAGCTCGCGAAGATCGACTCCACGCGCATCCACATCCTCGAACAGGGCAAGACCTACACCCTCTAGCTCCGCAGTCCTTACTGCTCGGTCTTCGGCAGGGCTTCAGCGCGAGGCAGGAGCGAAGAGGAAATCCTTCAGGCAGGCGTTCACGGCGTCCGCGTGCTCGATCTGGGGGAAGTGTCCGCAGCGGTCGAGCCAGCGCGGATGCGTGAGACCCAGACCTTCCGCCACCCGCTGGGCGTGGGCCATGGGGATGACGCGATCCTCCCGCCCGTGGATGATGAGCACGTTCCGGCCGAGCCGGGCGAGGGCGGCGCGGTAGGCCTCCGCGCCCACCGTGAAGTCGTCCTTCACCGTGCGGAGCAGCGAAAGATAGGCCGCCCGCCCCTCGTACGAGGTGCGCGCCTCGAACTCGTGCTCCACGAAGAATCGGATCTCATCCGGGTCGGGCCGGGCGAAGCAGCGCTCGAGGCCCTTGACGCATATGCCCCGCGTGAGGAAGCTTCCGAGAACTTCGCCCACCCCGCGGAGGGAGAGCGTGCGATACAGCCATGAGGGACGGAGATCGAAGCCCGGTACCGCCGCGCCGAGAAGGGCGAGCCGCTCGACTTGACCCGGATGCTCGAGGGCATACCGGGCGGCCACTGCGCCGCCCAGTGAATGGCCCACCAGGCGTACCCGGTCCACGCCGAGGGTACGCAGGAACCCGGCGAGCGTCTGGGCGAGGAAGGCGGTGGTGTACGCACGGCGCGGCTTGCCGGAGCGGCCGAAGCCGGGCAGGTCGAGGGCGATCACCCGGCCGTGGCGAGAGAGCTCGGGAATGTTGTGGCGCCAGGACTCGGCAAAGCCTCCGAGGCCATGGATGAGCACGATGGTCGGCCCCTGCCCCGCCTCCACGTAGTGGACGGGCAGACCGTCGAGCTCGCCCTCCGTGAGCTGGATCTCGGGCACGTCAGGCGTCGAGCAGGCGGGACAGCGGCTCGCGGAACGGGAAGAGACTGAAGATCCCGCCCGTGTGGATGAAGCAGACGCGCTGGCCGAGAGCCTTGGGGTCGCGCTGGAGCGTATCGAGAAGGCCGCCGAAAGCCTTGGCCGTGTAGACAGGATCGAGCATCACGCCCTCTTCCCGCGCCATGCTGATGAGCAGCGAGAGCTCGGCGTCGTCGACGCCCGCGCGGCCGGTGCCCTGGTAGCCGTCGAGAACGTGGATGGTCTTGGGCACGTCGAGAGCGAAGCCGTAGCGCATCACGGTCTTGCCGATGGTGTCGGCGACATAGGCGCGCACGTGATCGGCGGGGAAGGCGACGGGCACGCTCACGATCTCCGAGGGCAGGCCGGCGAGCTGCTTGCCCATGAGAAGACCGGCCTGGCTCCCGCCGCTGAAGGACGCGATGGCCACCGTGTCGAAGCGCGGTGCCCCGTGGCCGATCTGCTCGGCCAGCTCCACCGCGCATTCGAGATAGCCCAGGGCCCCCGTCTCGTTCGAGCCGCTTTCCGGGATGACATAGGGTCGGCCGCCCCGGCGCCGCACGTCTTCCGCGATCGCCTCGAGGGCCACCGGATAGCTCGCGAACTCCTCATCGCTGAGATAGCGGACCTCCGCGCCCAGCATGCGGTTCAGGAGGAGATTGCCGTCGTAGGCGGCCGGCCGCTCGCCCTTCACCGCGACCACCGCGCTGAGGCCGAGCCGGGCCGCCACCGCCGACACGGCGCGACAGCAGTTCGACTGGAGCGTGCCCACGGTGATCAAGGTGTCGGCGCCCTGGTCGAGGGCGTCTCCCACGAGGAACTCGAGCTTGCGGACCTTGTTGCCGGATTCCAGCAAGCCCGTGAGGTCGTCGCGCTTCATGTAGAGCTCGACTCCCAGCCGCCGCGACACACGCTCGAGCTTCATGATGGGGGTGGGCGATAGCGCGAGCTCGATGCGCGACGGTGGCTTCCTCACGTAGACATCCTAGCACCGTCCCCCCGTGCCCTCCTCATGGTCGGTCCTCATGCTCGGGGCGAGCCATCCCTAGGCGTGCTGCTTCTTCAGGTCCGCGGCAATGGGCGCGAAGTCGTAGGCGGGGAAGACCTCGTAGCGGAAGGCGCCCCAGGCCTTCTGCTCCATGTACCGGTTGACGCCCGTCATCGGGGGCTTGGGCGCCACCGCGGTGGGGCTCCTCCTCGGAGCTCATGCCCCCACCCTTTCCGTCATGATCGCCTCCGTCGGTGTCGCGGTGGGCGTGGGCCTGGGCCTCACCGGCCTGTCAACCCAGGCTGCCCTCCTCGCCGACACCTATGACCGACGCCGCGGTGTCGCCATGGGCATTGCCTTCTCGGGCGCCATGGCCGCTTTCGTGCTCGGCCCGGTCACCCAGCGCCTGATCAGCTCCTACGGATGGCGCGTGGCTTTCGTCTGTCATGCCGCCGCCTTGCTCGCGCTCATCCCCGTGGCGTGGCACGTGCTGCCCACGCGACTGGGCGGTCACGTCTCAACGCCGGCATCGTCAACGTTGGCGGCGCCCCAGAGGTCGCTCGGGCACACCGTGCTCTCGATTCCCTTCTGGAGTCTTCTCGTCGTCTTCACGGTGCCGCCGCTCTTCGGAAACCTCGCGACGACCCAGCACGCCCTGTACTTTCCCGCGCGCGGATTCTCGCCCGCCGAGGCCTCTCTCATGCTCGGAGCAGGCGGCGTGCTGGCGGCGAGCGGTCGAGTGCTCGCAGGCATTCTCGCGGATCGCGTCGGAGCGCCCGCGGCGGGGCTCATCTCGTTCAGCATCTCCACGGCCGGCGTGCTGAGCCTCCTCGCCATGGAGACCTGGCCGGCCCGGGTCTTCGCCTACGGCTACGTGCTTCTGCTCTTCCTGCCCCTCGGCTCGCGCGCCACCATCGTCTCCGTGCTCCTGGGCCAAATCTCCGGGCCGCGGAACTACGGGCCGATCTTCGGCCTCCTCGGCATCGGCAACAGTCTCGGCTCGGCGGCGGGCCCCTGGCTTTCGGGCGCCATCTTCGACCAGACCCACTCGTATCTCGTGGTCTACCTCGCCGCCCTCGGCTTCGCAGTAGCGGGGCTGGCCGGGCTGGTGGTGTTTCTCCTCACCGCGCGCCAGCCCGGCTAGCTAGCCGACCTTCTTGGCGAGGGCCGCGTACTGGTCGAGAAGCGGGAGCACCACGTGGCCGGTGGCCGATGGCACGAAGAAGACGGCACGAGTCACCCCGGCATCGCGCAGGGCGGCGAGCCTGGCCTCGTCAGGAGCCACGCCGAAGATGGTGACGGTGAGGGTGGCCGGGTCGCGCCCTGCTTTCTCGGCCCGGGCGCGGAAGTCCGCCATGGACTCGGCGATGGGCTCGCTGTAGGCGCGCCCGCCGATGGGTATCCAGTGACCGTCGAAATCTACCGCGCGCTGCCGGGCATGGGGACCGGCGCCTCCCATCAGGATGGGCGGGTACGGCTTCTGGACGGGCTTCGGGTAGGACCACATGGGGTCGAAGTTGACGTACTTGCCGTGAAACTCCGCTTCGTCCTGGGTCCAGATCGCCTTCATGGCGGCGATGCGCTCTCTCAGGATCTTCCACCGCTCCCCGAAGGGTGTCCCGTGATGCTCCATCTCCTCGGCGTTCCAGCCTCCGCCGATGCCGAAGAGCACGCGCCCCCGCGAGATGTGGTCGAGGCTCGCGACCTCCTTGGCGAGCGTGATGGTGTCCCGCTCGATGACGAGACAGATCCCCGTGCCGAGCTTGAGGGTCTTCGTCACGGCCGCCGCCGCGCCGAGGGCCACGAACGGATCCAGCGAGTGCCAGTACTCCCGCGGCAGGTTGGGGCCGCCGGGCCACGGACTCTTGCGACTGGCCGGGATATGGGTGTGCTCAGGCAGCCACATCGATTCGAAGCCGCGTCCTTCGAGCTCGCGGGCGAGCTCGTCGGCCTGGATGGCGTAGTCCGTGGGGAACATGGCGATGCCGTACTTCATGAGCTGGGCCTCCCTGGTCGGTGAGGGGTCACAGGAACCGCGACCACGGAACTACCGTGATTTCTGTCGGGAGAGGTACGCGCCGAGCGCCTCCGCTTCTCGCTCCTGGAAGGCCACGGCCACCCGGAGCTGCTCGAGGTACTGCTGGAGCGTCTTGCCTCCCAGGTCGATCTTGTTCTCGGCGAAGAAGGCCCGCACGTCGCGTTCCCACTCCGCGCTGACGAGAGCGGCGATGCCTTCGTACATCCGCGAGTACGCGCTCTCGGGGTACTGCCGGGCCATGGCCCGCCAGTTCCCCTTTATGAAGTCCCAGGCGAGTCCACGGCCGTACACGCTCGTGAGGAGGCTCCGGATCACGTACGGCGCGTCCTGGCTTCGGATCTCCCCGTTGAGAGTCATCTCGAGGGTCCCGCTCAGGAGCTCGGCCTGACGGAAGCCGGCGAGGGCGTAAAGGTAGCGCTGCTCTTCCTGGGGCGTGCGGGCGCTCTTGAAGCGGTCACAGAACTCCGCGTACTCGGGCTCGCCCCCTGCCGCGGCCACGATGGCGATGACCGCGGGCAGCACGTTGGCGTCCAGGGAAGACTCGTCGTCACGGTAGCGGGCATAAGCCTCGCGGGCGCGGGCCTGGACTTCCTCGTCGTCGCCGAGACTGCCGATGGTGCGGAGCAGGTCGCCCCGGAGCTGTCGGTCGAGCTCGGTCTCGTCTTCCTGAGGCTCCCAGCCGAAGAGCGAGACCTTCTCGGCGAGGCGATGCCGCACGAGCGTCGCCAGGCCGCCCCGGAGCTCGTCGCGAATCACGCGGTTGACGTAGGCGAGGGAGGAATTCAGGGCGGTCCAGACGTTCCGGTCGGACTCGGCGGTGAATCGGGCAGTCAGGTCGAGGTAGTCGACGGCGGGCATGAGGCCGGCCTGGGCAAGGGCAAACGAGTCGCTGAGAAGGTTGAAACGCTCGATGGGGGCGATCTTCATGGCGGCATGGGACAGCTTCTTGAGGAGCGCCGGACCGTAGCGCACCCGGTAGAAGCCGTGGCCCCCGGAATTGACGACGATCCAGTCCGCCTTCGCAGGCAGCTCCACGGTCGCCTCGTCGCCGTCGAGAAGGAGGCGGCGCTCGACATAGCCACGCTTCACCGCAGCGCGCAGCACGACGGGAATGCGCCAGCGCTGGCCGCTGTCCGCCTCGCCGCCCAGGTGCTGGAAGCGCCGCTGCGAGAGCTTGAGACCCGCGCCCTCAAGGTCCACCGTCACGAGCGGATAGCCCGGCTTGAAGATCCAGCCGTCCATGATGGCGGGAATAGGCTGATGGGACGCGTCTCCCAGGGCCCGCCAGAGATCCGTCGTCTCGGCATTCGCATAGCGGTGCCGCTCGAGGTAGAGGCGCACGCCTTCGCGGAACACCTCCGAGCCAAGGTGCTGCTCGAGCATGCGGAGCACCGACGCGCCCTTCTCATACGTCAGGAGATCGAACATGGCCCGGCAGTCGTGGGGATTGCGCACCTCGTACTCGATAGGCCGCGTCGCGGCCAGCCCATCCACCTGCATGGCCGCGGCGCGGGCGACGCCGAAGGTGGTCCACCGCTTCCACTCCGGCTTCCAGGCATCCACCGCCATCAGCTCCATGAAGGTGGCAAAGGCCTCGTTGAGCCAGATTCCGTTCCACCAGGTCATGGTGACGAGATCGCCGAACCACATGTGCGCGAGCTCGTGGGCAACCACATCGGCGATGCGCTCCAGCTCGGCGTGGGAGGCCGCCGCCTCGTTGACGAGCAGCGCATTCTCGCGAAAGGTGATGGCGCCCAGGTTCTCCATGGCTCCCGCGGCGAAGTCGGGGATGGCGAGGAGATCGACCTTGTCCCCCGGATAGGGCAGCCCGTAGTAGCGTTCGAAGAAGTCGAGCGAATAGGCGCCCACGTCGAGGGCGAAGCGGGCGAGGTGCTTCTTGCCCGGCACGCACCACACGCGAAGCGGCGTGGGGCCCACCATGACGGGTTCGGTTGCTTCGAGCTCGCCCACCACGAAGGCCACGAGGTAGGTGGACATGCGGATGGTGTCGGCGAAGTGGACGGCCCGTCGCCCGTCCCCCAGCGGCTCCTCGCGGACGATGGCGCAGTTGGACACCGCGGCCAGACCTTCGGCCACCACGAGAGTGACCCCGAAAACGGCCTTGAAGGCCGGCTCGTCCCAGCACGGAAAGCCCCGCCGGGCGTCGGTGGCCTCGAACTGGGTGGCGGAGATGGTGTGGGAGGTGCCTGCCGCGTCCTTGTACGTGCTGCGATAGAAGCCGTGGAGCCGGTCGTTGAGGGTGCCCGTGAAGCGGAGGGTGAGCTTCCACTCTCCCGGCGCGATGGCCGCGGGGAAGACGAAACGCGCGCGCTCGGCCGCCTCCTCGAGGGTGATGGAGCCGTGGATGGGCACGCGGCCGTCGCGGGTGAGGGCCGCGCTATGAATAGTGAGCTCGGCGGCGTTGCACACGATCTCCGTCACCGTCGTCTCCACCTCGACGGTGATCACCGCCTCGCCCGCGAACGTGGCCGCGACCAGGTCAGGCTCGAGCCGGAGATCGTAGCGCGTGGGCACGACAGTGGCGGGGAGGCGGTAGTCCATGGCGGCAGATAATACCATCGTCGGCGCGCCCTGACACTTGACATCCCTTCGCTACTGGCGTGACACTCACCGGGTCCATCTACGGGAGATCACATGGAAAATCTCAAGGGCAAGACGGCGGTGGTGACGGGCGGCGCCAGCGGCATCGGTCGCGCGCTCTGCCTCGCCTTCGCGGGCGAGGGCGCCCATGTCGTGGTGGCGGACATCGACGAAGCGGGCATGGCCGAGACGGCGGCGGGGGTGAAGAAGGTAGGGACCACGGCCCTCACCGTCAAAACCGACGTGACGAAGCTGGCCTCCGTTCAGGCCCTCGCCGAGCGCACGTGGTCGGAGATGGGCGGCGCCCACGTCGTCTGCAACAATGCCGGGGTGGCCGTACACGGCAGCCTGGAATCCGCCACTCATCGCGACTGGGAATGGGTGCTCGCGGTCAACCTGTGGGGCGTCATCCACGGCGTGGAGGCCTTCGTCCCGCGGCTGATAGCGCAGAAGCAGCCCGGCCACGTCGTCAACACCGCATCCATGGCCGGGCTCATCGCCTCCCAGGGCCTCGGCGTCTACAACACGAGCAAGTACGCCGTGGTGGGGCTCAGCGAGACGCTCCACAAGGACCTGCGACCCCACGGCATCGGCGTGTCGATCCTCTGTCCGATGGGCGTGAGCACGAACATCCGCTCGAGCGAGCGCAACCGTCCCGCGGACCTGCAGAATCCCAAAGGGCCCGAGGACAACGACTGGTTCCAGCTCATCGGCCGTTACCTCGAGCCGGAGGACGTGGCGGGGCGCGTGCTGCGCGCCGTCAAGGCCAACCGGCTCTATGTCGTCACCCACGAGGAGGCCCGCGAGCCCCTGCGCCGGCGCTTCGAGCGCATGGACAAGGCCTTCGAGGAGTCCCGCTAGCATGAACTTCAAAGTCATCGAGGGTTGGGGCAGGCTGCCGGACGGCTGGCATTTCGTGGAAGTGGCGGGCGTGGCGGTGGACGCCAAGGACAATGTCTTCTGCTTCACGCGGGGCGAGCATCCCGTCATCGTCTTCGATCGCGACGGCAAGTTCCTGCGCTCGTGGGGCGAAGGGCAGGTGCGCCGCGCCCACGGCATCACCATCGACGCCGACGGCATGGTGTGGCTGACCGACGATCTCCACCACACCGTGCGGAAGTTCACGCCCGAGGGCACGTGTCTCCTCGTCATCGGCGATCCGGACACGCCCGCCACCCTCCAGGGCGGCAAGCCCTTCAACCGGCCGACCCACGTGGCCATCTGCCCGAAGAGCGGCTTCCTCTTCATCTCAGACGGATACGGCAACTCGCGGGTGCACAAGTACTCGCCGGACGGTAAGCACGTGATGTCCTGGGGGGAGCCCGGCACGGATCCCGGCCACTTCAACCTGCCCCACAATCTCGTGACCGACCGCGACGGCCTCGTGTATGTCGCGGACCGCGAGAACCATCGCGTCCAGATCTTCGACGGGCGGGGCCAGTACCAGGGGCAGTGGAACAATCTCCACCGGCCGTGCGGGCTGTTCATCGACCGCACCCAGAACGGCGGCACCTTCTACGTGGGCGAGCTCGGGCATGCTCTGCCCGTCAACGAGGCGGTGGCCAATCTCGGCCCGCGCGTCACCGTGCTGGACGCCAAGGGACAGAAGGTCGCGCGCTTCGGGGGACAGTTCGCGGGCGAGAAGCCGGGCGAGTTCATCGCCCCGCACAGCGTGGTCACCGACTCGCGGGGCGACGTCTACGTCTCGGAGGTCTCCTGGACCCAGCGGGGCCAGCACGAGAAGCCCCCGCGCGAGGTGCGCAGCCTCCAGAAGTTCGCGCGCGTCGCCTAGGGCCGATCGGGGGCCGAGCTGTCGGGCTTCAGGCCGTCGCCGACTGGCCCGTCTCGCGTTGGAAAGAAAC
>DASYQB010000078.1:0-1740 GCA_036005985.1 Candidatus Methylomirabilota bacterium
CGGCGTTCCCGCCGAGGACGCCCAGATCATCGACTTCACGCGGCGCCTCATGCGGGAGCACCGGGTGGACGACGCGACCGCCACCACGCTCCGGCAGCGCTTCGGCGACCGCGGCCTCATCGAGCTGACGGGCAGCATCGGCTACTATGCCTTGCTCGCCATGACGGTGAACGTCTGCGAGCTCGAGGCCGCGCCCGGTGCCGAAGTGCTGAAGGGAGCGTCGGCATGACGGGCCCCTTCCGATCGATTCGCGGCCTCGCGACGCTCACCGCGCTGGCGCTCACCGTTGCGCTCTCGACGGCGATCGCCCCGCCGATCGAAGCGGCGCCCGAGGGGCAGATCAACTTCGCCGCCCACGTGACCCTGGCCCCGAAGTGGCTCGACCCCGCGGACACGGAGTCCGCCATCACGCCGTTCATGGTCCTCTACGCGATCCACGATGCCCTCGTCAAACCCATGCCGGGCGGGCTCAATACGCCGAGCCTGGCGGAGTCGTGGACGGCGTCGAAGGACGGCGCCACCTACGAGTTCCTCCTGAGAACCGGCATCAAGTTCCACAACGGCGATCCCGTCACGGCGGAGGACGTGAAGTTCTCCTTCGAGCGCTACCGCGGCGGCGGGGCCAAGCTCTTCAAGGAGCGCGTGAAAGAGGTGCGGGTGGTCGATCCGCGCCGGGTGCGCTTCGTCATGAAGGAGCCGTGGCCCGATTTCATGACCTTCTATGGCACCTCGGCCACCGGGGCCGGGTGGATCGTCCCCAAGAAGTACGTCGAGAAGGTCGGCGACGAGGGCTTCCTGAAGGCGCCCATCGGGGCGGGCCCGTACAAGTACGTCAGCCAGAACCAGGGCATCGACCTGACGCTCGAGGCCTTCGAAGGCTACTGGCGCAAGGTGCCGAGCGTGAAGCGCCTGGTGCTGAAGAGCGTGCCGGACGAGACCACGCGCGCCGCGGCGCTGAAGCGCGGCGAGGTCGACATCGCCTACTTCCTGAACGGACCGATCGCCGAGGACGTGCGCAAGACGCCGGGACTCAAGCTCATGGCCGCGCGGACCAATACCATCTTCTTCCTCGACTTCGTCGAGCAGTGGGAGCCGAAGTCACCCTGGCACGACCAGCGCGTGCGCCTCGCCGCGAGCCTGGCCATCGACCGGAAAGCCATCAATGACGCCGAGTCCCTCGGCTTCTCGGGGCTCACCGGCAATATCGTGCCCCGGCACATGGAGTTCGCCCTGCCCATCGAGCCGCATCCCTACGATCCCAAGCGGGCCAAGCAGCTCCTCGCCGACGCCGGCCATGCGAACGGATTCGACGCGGGCGACCTCACGCCGAACCCGCCGTACTTCGGGATGGGGGAAGCCATCACCAACTACCTCGCGGCGGTGGGGATCCGGACCAAGCTCCGCAGCATGGAGCGCGCCGCCTTCCTCACGGCCTACCGGGAGAAGAAGCTCAAGGGCATCGTCATGGCCCCCCAGGGCACGGCGGGCAATGCGGCCACGCGCATCGAGACGATGGCCACCAAGAACGGCCTCTACGCGTACGGCGTGCTGCCCGAGGTGGAGGACCTCTTCCAGCGCCAGGCCAAGGAGATGGATAGAAAGAAGCGCGAGGAGCTGCTCCACCAGGCGCAGAAGATCCTCCACGACAAGGTGGTCTTCGCCCCCATCTGGGAGAACGGCTTCATCCGCGGCGTCGGCGCCCGCGTGGAGGAGCCGGGGCTGAGCCTGATCCCGGCCTTC
>DASYQB010000079.1:0-2430 GCA_036005985.1 Candidatus Methylomirabilota bacterium
AGGCCGCGGCGTGGAGGAAGACGTTGCCGGCGAGATAACCGCGCGGGTCCATGCCGCCCATCGCGTAGTTGGCGCCGAGGCTGAGCCAGGTCAGGGGACTGTAGTGGCCCATGAGCGATGTGGAGAACATCCATCGGAGCTGGGGCTGCCCCAGGCCGCGGAAATCCTCGTTGCGGAGAAAGTTCTCCTCGTCGTCCCAGTTGAGAAATTGCCCCTGGAAGGCGGGGAGGAAGGCGATCACGGTGACGGCGAAGACGAGGACGGCGAGGGTGGCCACGCGCCACGCGGAGCGGGTCATCACGAGGGCGAGGGGCCCCGCCGGCCGCGAGGCCGCGGTCGGGGCGAGCCGGGGAGCGGTGGCGCGCGGGAATCCGGCCGTGGCTACTTGCGGCCCAGCAGGCGGGCCATCTCCTTCGGGTCGAAGCAGCTCTCGAGCGCGTCGTCGGCGCTGATCCATCGCTTGTCGACAAGGCCCTTGAGCGACTGCTCCATGGTCAGCATGCCGGAGGAGGCGCCCGTCTGGAGCAGCGACTGGATCTGGAACGTCTTGCCCTCGCGGATCAGGTTGCGGATGGCCGAGGTGATCATCAGCATTTCCATGGCGAGGGCCATGCCCTCGTTGTCGCGGCGCGGGAGGAGCTGCTGGGTGAGGACGGCGTGGAGCACGTTGGCGAGCTGCACGCGGGCCTGCTGCTGCTGGTGCGGAGGGAACACGTCCACGATGCGGTCGATACCCTGGGCGGGCGTCTTCGTGTGGAGGGTGGCGAAGACGAGGTGGCCTGTCTCCGCCGCGGTGAGGGCGGACTCGATGGTGGACACGTCGCGCATTTCGCCCACGAGGATTACGTCGGGATCCTCGCGCAGGCAGGCGCGAAGCGCGCTCGCGAACGACAGGGTGTCGATGCCCACCTCCCGCTGCACCACGATGCTCGACTTGTGCTTGAAGAGGTACTCGATGGGATCCTCGAGGGTCACGATGTGCAGCTGGCGCTCCTGGTTCATGCGATCGAGCACCGAGGCGAGGGTGGTCGACTTCCCTTGCCCCGTGGCTCCCGTGACGAGGATGAGCCCGCGCTTGAGCCGGGTGAGCTCGAGCACGCTCGCAGGCAGCCCGAGCTGCTCGATGGCGGGAATCTGGTACGGAATGCGACGGAAGGCGGCGGCCACGCTCGCGCGCTGCCGGAAGACGTTGATGCGGAAACGGGCAAGGCCGGTGATGCCGTGCGAGAAGTCGCAGTCGAGGCGCTCGCCGAACGACTTCTTCTGGTCCTCCGACATGATGGAGAAGACGAGGGCCTCGCACTGCTCGGCGGACAGGGGCCCGGACTGGTGGGCGACCAGCTTGCCGCGCACGCGGAACATGGGGGGCAGACCGACCTGCACGTGAATGTCGGTCGCGTTCAGCTCGATGGCGAGGCGGAGGATAGGGTCGAGCTTCGTCGCGGGCGCCTCCACCATGGAGTGCACGCTATCAACCCCGGCTCCCTCCGTCAACTGGCGCGGCGGCGAAGCTCCTCGAAGACCGTCAAGGGAATGGACATGAAGGTGGCGACCACCGCGGGATCGAAGTGCGTGCCCGCGCAGCGGTCGATCTCCACGCGGGCGGCCTCCAGCGATACCGCGCGCGAGTAGGGCCGGTCGAAGGTCATGGCATCGAGGGCATCGGCCACCGCGAAGATGCGCGCGCCGAGGGGGATGTTCTCGCCGCGCAGCCCTTCGGGATAGCCATTCCCGTCCCAGCGCTCGTGATGATGGTAGACGATAGGCACGGCGCCGGCGAGGAAGGGAATGTGCTCGACGAGCCGGCGACCCACTTCGGGATGCGTGCGCATCACCTTCCACTCGTCCGGCGTGAGGGGGCCCGGCTTGAGGAGGATCGAGTCGGGAATGCCGATCTTGCCGATGTCGTGCAGGATGACGCCGTGCTCGATATCGCGCGTCTCC
The DNA here is from genome assembly GCA_036005985.1 of Candidatus Methylomirabilota bacterium. Classification (GTDB taxonomy): domain Bacteria; phylum Methylomirabilota; class Methylomirabilia; order Rokubacteriales; family CSP1-6; genus AR37. The sequence goes on from DASYQB010000079.1 coordinate 1,945, forward strand.
GCCTCGGTCATGCCGTGGGCGTGAGCCACCGCGAGCGCATACAGGCGCACCCGCTCGGAGTGCGCGCCCGTGCCCGCGTCTCTCGCGGCGATGAGATCGTGAAGCGCGGTGAGAGTCGCGCGCTCGCCGAGGGACAGCGGCGGCAATCCCGAGGGGAGGAGGCGAATCTCGCTCGCCCGCCAGTCCTCCCCCGTCATCCGGCCGCTCATCACCTCGGAAGCGGCCGGACGCAGGATGAGATCGTAGGCCGCATCTGACAGACCTTCGAGGGCCAACCGCACGGCGAGGGCGCCGTTGAGGACGAGCACCCCGCGCCCGTCCGGCCCGGCGGGCGGCGGCCCCACCAGCGCTTCCACACCGACGCGCGGCTCCGGCCACCGGGGGGCATCCGAGCCGCCCGAGATGGCGTGAAGGAGCACCGGCGCCTCGGAGATCGCCGAGACGGGCTGATGAGTGGACACGCGGTTCTTGCCCGCGCGCTTGGAC
>DASYQB010000080.1:0-1898 GCA_036005985.1 Candidatus Methylomirabilota bacterium
GGATCCGCCTCCACGATTTCCATGCGCACGTCCTGACGGGTGGAGAGGAAGCCGACCTTCACGGTGAGGCGCAGGCGATAGGTGCGCTCGTCGACCACCTCGAGATCGTCACAGCCGGGAATGCAGGGGGCAAGACGCTTGGGGTCGAGGAGAAAGGCCCACACCGTGTCGGGCGGAGCATGGACGGTGAAGCGCTCTTCGAACCTGGGCAAGGCGCCCCCTCAACCTGCCCTCTCCCCCGATGGGGGAGAGGGATGCTTGAGAGCGGCGAGGACGCGCTCGGCGGTAAGGGGAAACTGCACGACGGGAGCGCCCGCGGCGCGCGACACCGCGTTCATCACCGCGGCCGGCGTGGGAGTCATGGCGGGCTCACCGATGCCCTTGGCGCCGAAGGGACCCAGCCCCTGACCGGATTCGAGGAGGACGACCACCACGGGCGGCGCGTCGAGGGTGGTGGGAATCTTGTAGTCGAGGAGATGCGGATTCTTCGAGACGCCGTCCTCCAGGACCACCTCCTCGAGAATGGCGTGACCCAGTCCCTGGATTGCGCCGCCCTCGACCTGGCCTTCCGCGCTCTGGCGATTGATGGCCTGGCCGATGTCGTAGCAGGCGGCCAGCCTGGTCACGCGCGTCTGTCCCGTCTCCTCGTCCACCTCGACCTCCACCGCCTGCGTGCCGAAGGTGTAGTCGTTGAAGGGCTTGCCCTGTCCGGTGGCGGGATCGATGGTGGGCGCCGACGGCGCGTCGTATTTGTCGAGGACCTGGACGGGCCGGCCCCTGGCCGTGGCCGCCCTCACTAGCGCCGAGAACGGCAGCGCGCGATCGGGCGCGCCGCGCACCATGGCGCGCCCGTCGAGCAACTCGATGTCGGCCGGCGAGGCCTCGAGCATCTCCGCCGCCTGGTCCACGAGGTGCCGTCGCACCTCACCCGCGGCCTTGAGCACGGCGTTGCCGGACATGAAGAGCTGTCGGGTGGCCGTGGTCGTCCCCGCCCGCGGGGTGAAATGGCTGTCGCGGCCCACCGCGGTGACCTGCTCGAGGGGCAGGCCCAGGATCTCCGCGGTGATGGAGCAGAGCGACGAGGTCTGCCCGCCCCCCACATCCGGCGCGGCGCAGCGGACCACCGCGGTGCCGTCGAGCTCCATGCCGACCCACGCCGACGCCGAGTCGCGCGTCCAGCACATGCGCCCGTAGGGCGTGAGAGAAGCCCCGAGGCCGCGCGCGATTCGCACTGGCCCCTCACCCGCCCTCACCGGGCCGAGGGCCTCCCACGCCCGCCGCATGGTCTCGCCGAGCATGGGCTCGCTCTCCAGCACCTGGCCGGTGGCGATGCTGTCACCCTTGCGCAGGAAATTCTTCTCGCGGAGCAAGAGCGGATCCATGCCGATGGCCCGGGCCAGCGCATCCATCTGTCCTTCGTAGGCGACGCAGGTCTGGATGGAGCCGAAGGTGCGATAGGCGCTCGCGATGGGATTGTTGGTGTATACGGTGTGGGCATCCACCTTCACGTTTGGCACGCGATAGGGGCCGGTCGCCGTCACCAGGCTGTAGAGGAGGACCCACGGAGAGAGGGCGGCGTAGGCACCGGAGTCCGAGATCACTTCCGCCTCCATGGCCACCAGCTCACCGCTCCTCGTCGCTCCGGTCTTGTAACGCAGCACGTAGGGATGGCGCTTGCCGTGGCCGATGAAGCTCTCTTCGCGGGAGAACACGAGCTGGACGGGACGTCGCGTCTTCCACACCAGGAGGCCGAGCAGACACTCGACGGTAACGTCCTCCTTGCCGCCGAAGCCGCCGCCCAGATAGGCGCCCTCCAGGCGCACGCGGCCGTGGGGCAGCTGCAGCACCTCCGCCACGTCGCGGAAGTGCTCGAGCACCTGCGTGCTCACGCGCAGGAC
>DASYQB010000081.1:0-7933 GCA_036005985.1 Candidatus Methylomirabilota bacterium
CGGAGTCGATCCGGAGCTTGCGCTGCACGATCGGGTGATTCGGACGCCGGCCGCCTGAGGAGCCGTTGCCACAGTGATCCCAACTCGAGGCTCATGCCAGAAGACGGCGCGGGCTGCACGAGAGCCCGCGCCGTCTCCCGAACGTGGGTTTTCCTTATGCAGGGTCTTTGCGGCGGCGGTGGGCTAAAAAGCCCATTGCGATCAGGGCCGAGCCCAACAGGGTCAATGAAGCCGGCTCGGGAACCCGGGTGGTGGTGCCGGTCCCTGAAATCAAACCAGTCAGGCCAGCGCCCGGACCAGACGTGTTCCTGTTAATGACGTCAACCACGAAAACGGCAGGGCCATCACCGCCCGCTGGGCTGAACAGGTTTAGCAACTGTTCGACGTCGTTCAGACCAGCCTTGGACACGTCGAACGAGAGCACGTTCACCGCAGAGGCACTGCCGGCACTTGGTCCGGTTGTGCCTGCGGCGTCATTGGAGAAACCGAAGCCGTCAAAGTGTAGATCGTTTGTAGCGTGGCTAAGGAAGCCGCTGTAAGCGGCTGAGCTAAAGTTGCCGATGGTCAGTCCGCCGCCCAGGCTATCGGCGAAGCCGGCAACGCCCGGGAAGCCGGTATTGATAATGAAAAAGCCGGGCGCGAGGTCAATAGTGACCGTCACAGTGCTGCCGCTCCGTTCAAGGTCGACCGTTCCGAAGTTCCCCGTCCCGAACCCGGAACCGCCGTTACCCTGCGTCAGATTGACGATGCAGCTTGTCGTTGAGACGCAAAGATCAGCCGATGCGGGACTGGCCGGGAGAATGCCTACGAGGCTCCCCGCGGCCACGATGCTGGCAAACCCGAGCCGAAATCGTTTGAAGTTAATGTTCATCGAATCCTCTCCTCCAGTCTCCTGGCGTTCTGTGAAATCGTTCGTACGCTTGTGGATTGCAACGAACAGACCAGACGTCATCATCCACTAACTTCAGCGACTTACCGTGCTGGCCCTCGCCCGGAGCACAGAATCGTAAGAGACGACGACAGTTGAGCGGCCTCCACGATCATTTTTCAGGGATCCGATCCGCTTCGCGGTGACCGATGAGCCGTAAACGCCATTTTTGGACGCCTTGAGTGGCCGGCTCGGCGAGAACGACGAGGACCATGCGGGCCAGGGGTCAGCTATCCCGACACCATTCGGGGCCATGTCCACGTGATGACGAAGCGGACGGGCGCTGCCGATCTTGCGTTGGGCTTTCCGGAGGGTTCAGGCGGAGGAGGGTGCCTTGGGTCCGGTGAGCCTATCGGATCTCCTCGGCGTACTCGATCGCGGAGTCGACAAGAGCCTGCATCTCCTTCTCGGGCATCGCGTCCAGCACGTTCTCGTCGTGGGAGATCGTGAACATGAACTTCATCGCATTCTCCCCACGGGCGAAGCTCCTTGATTGGCCGCACCTCGATGCTGCCGCGGCGGGCCAACGGGATCTTCGCGGCCACCTGGATGGTCTCCTTCAGATCCCCGGCCTCGATCGGCAGCAGGCCGGACCTGGCAGAGCATCGTCACCGGGTGGCGCCGGTTCGTGCTCGGACTGAGCGTCGCCCTCATCGCCGGGATCTCTTCCACTCGTCCGCGAGCCCCCTTTTTTCGATGAGGTGCTCTGCCAGCTCAAGCCGCATCATCAACTCTCCGATCTTCGCCCGGGCGAGGGTGAGATCGCGCTCCTCGGGCTCGGTGCGGGTCTTGAGCCCCCGCCCCCCGGAACGCGACGAGACCGAGCAGCGCACGAAGACGGCGCCACATGCGCCGGGCTCCTTCCGACCCGGGTCAGCGTCCCTTGAATATCGGAGCGCGCTTCTCGCCGAAGGCGCGGATGCCCTCGGTCGCGTCCTCGGTCTCGAAGCAGATGTTCTGCGCCATGGTCTCGATCTGGAGCGCGCCGCGCAGGTCGAGGTCCTCGTTGGCGTAGAGCGATCGCTTGGCGAGACGGATGGCCACGGGCGGTCCCGCGGCGATCCGGCGCGCGAGATCGTAGGCAGTGGGCAGAAGCTCCTCCGGCGCGACGACCTGGCTCACGATGCCGAGCCGGAGCGCTTCCGCAGCGTCGATCACCTCGCCCGTGAAGATCATCTCGCACGCCTTGGCCATGCCCACCACGCGAGGGAGGAAATACGTCCCGCCCCAGTCCGGATGGAGGCCGCGCTTGACGAAGGCCTGGGTGAACTTGGCGTTGGTGGACGCGATGCGAAGGTCGCAGCCGAGGGCGAGGTTCATGCCCGCGCCGGCCGCCGCGCCGTTCACCGCGGCAATGATGGGCTGGGGCGCCTCGCGCATGGCGAGGAGCGTCCGGTCGCGGCCGGGGGCGATCTTCTCGATGAGCGGCCGCTCGCGCTGGCCCGCCTTCGCCTCGCCCATGACCTTGACGTCGCCGCCCGAGCAGAAGCCCTTGCCCGCTCCCGTCACCACCATCACCCGCACCTCGGGATCGGCGCCGGCACGGGTCACCGCATCGTGGAGATCCTGGCGAAGGGTGCCGCCGAGGGCATTGAGACGCTCGGGTCGGTTGAGGGTGAGGGTGGCGATACCGTCCTTCACTTCGTAGAGCAGGCATTCGTAGGTCATGGTCGAGCCTCCGTTAGTGAACGCCGTACTTCTTGCCGAGCTCTTCTTCCCAACGCAGGTACTGTATCGCCTCCGCCCACGTGCGGTCGGTCCCCATGGTCAGCACGTCGTTGGGCGGATTCATCACTCCGCTGAGGCCTTTCTCCACGGGCAGACCCGCGCGCACCCATCCCTGCATGCCCTCGGCGAGCGCGGCCACCCGCTGATAGCCCAGGCCCTTCAGGGCCGCGCCGGCCAGCACCGCGCTCGGTCCACTGGCGCAGGTGACCACGAGCGGTGCGTCCTTGGCGGGCGCCGTGTCGGCGATGGTGAGCTCGAGCCATCCCCGCGGGACCCATCGGGCGCCCGGCACGTGGCCGTTGCTGAACTCGCGGCTGGTGTCGACGAAGATCACCGCGGGCGCCTGCGGTCCCTTGCGCCGCTCGTCGAGGGCGGCGGGAGTGAGGTGCTCGACCTGCGCCTTGGCCGCGTCGTAGCCCGCGGGCATCGCGCCCGCTATGCCTTCGTCGTAGCCTCGCGGCCCGCCCGGTGCATCGCTCTTGGCCAGGGCCTGGCCGCTCGCCGCCCACGCGGGAACGCCGCCGTCGGCGACATAGACGTTGGGGAAACCCATCTGGCGGTACCAGGACGCGGCGATGGTGGAGCGCACGCGCCCGTCGCACGCGAAGACCACGTGGCCGTTCTTCACCGCCACCAGATCATCGGAGCGCTGCACGGCCTGGCCGCCGGGAAACCACTGAAAGCCCGGGATGTATCCGCGGGCGTATTCGTCGGAGGTCCGCACGTCGATGAGATACACGTTCTCACTCTGCGCCTTGGCCATCAGCTCGCGGAGGGCGGCCATGGAGAGCGTGCGCACCCCGTCCTCGGCCCCGATACGCGTGGCGAAAGCTTCCGCGGCGGCGCGGGCCGCGGGCGATGGAGCGGGCAGCTCGAGGCGCGTGGAGCCCGTCTCCAGCTCGAGTCCCGCCATCATCCAGCCCATGGTGCCGTTGCGCAGGTCGAACACCTTGGGGTATCCCATGCGCTGGAGGAGCCGGGCCCCGATGATGCTGCGGGTGCGCCCCGCGCAGTGCACCACGATGGTCGCGTCGGGATCGGGAGCGAGATCGGCGATGTGGAGGGCGACCTCGCCGTTGGGCGCGCTGCGGCCGCCGGGAATGGTGGCCCGTCGATGCTCCTCGGGCGTGCGCGAGTCGAGGAGGACGATCTTCTCCCCCTTTTGCTGGAGGGCATGTAGCTCCTCCGGATGCATCTCGGGCACGTGGTGCACCACCTGAATCTTCTCGCCGAAGTCCTTGCTGGGGACGTTCACTCCCCACTCCGTGGGATGGCCGTCCGTGCTCCACCGGTTGATGCCGCCCTCGAGCACGGCCACCCGGCGAAATCCCATCCGCTCGAGGGTGGCCGCGGCGAGGGGGGCCCGCCGGCCGTCGTCATCGCACACGATCACCTGGGTGCCCGCGAACGGCACGAGACGTATCATGCGGTACTCGAGCTGCCGGCGGGGCACGAGGCTCGCCCCGGGAATATGCGCGTCGTTGTATTCGCCCGGCTCGCGCACGTCGATGAGGGCGCAGGTGCCTTGCGCGTCGAGCAGTGATTTGAGAGCGGCCGCGGTCATCTTCTCTGGCATGTCTGGTTTGGCTCCTCGGCTATGGAATGGGGGCGGCCTCAGCGAGATGACGGGGGCTCGACCTCCGACGCGGACTTTACTCTCGCCGGACGCCGTCGTCCAGTCACTCCACGGCCGCGGCCGCCGCCACCACGCGCTCGTCCGTCCCCTCCTTCGAGCCGGCCCGCTCCGTGCGCAGGCGGTGCATGAAGAAGATCAGGAACACGAGGCCGGCGTACATGACGGCGAGGAGCCGGAAATCGTCCATGAAGGCGAGGACCTGGGCCTGGGCCTGCGTCTCGCGATAGAGCATGGCCACCGCCTGCTGGCCCGCCGTCACCGTGTCGGCCCCGCGCTCCTGGAAGTGCTGCGTCCACAGGCGGAGGCGATTGGCCGTCTCCGGATCCCACACGTGCACGTTGGCCACGAGCGCCGACTGATGAAGCTGGGCGCGGCGGCTCAGGAGAGTGGTCGAGATGGCCACCCCGGCGCTGCCTCCGATATTGCGCACCACGCTGAACAACGCGGTGGCGTTGGGAAGGTGGCGCATGGGGATGGAGGCGAAGGCGAGCATCTGGAGCGGCACGAAGATGCAGCCCATGCCCAGTCCCTGGAGGAGCCGGGGAAAGGCCAGCGACCAGAAGTCGATGTTGAGGGTGACGTTCGACATCATGAAAGTAGCGAGGCCGTTCATGAGCACGCCGAACGAGAGCAGGATGCGCTGGTCGTACCGGCTCACCAGATAGCCCACGAAGAGGAGCATCACCGCCTGTCCGATGCCGCTCGGAGCGAGCACCAGCCCCGAGGTCCACGCGTCGTAGCCCATGAGCTTCTGGGTGTAGAGAGCGAGGAGGAGCATGCTCGCGTAGAAGCCGAAGCCCGCCATGGACATGACCACGGAGCCCACCGTGAAATTCCGGTCGGCGAGCATGCTCAGGTCGAGCAAGGGCTCGTCGGCGGTGAGCTCGCGGATGACGAAGGCGGTGAGGGCGGCCACGGCGAGGACGGCCAGCCCCGTGATCATCCCGGAGTCGAACCAGTCTTCCCGCTCGCCCCGGTCGAGGAAGAGCTGGAGGCCGCCGAAACCCACGATCATCAGCACCATGCCGAGCACGTCGGCGCGGCCGGGCGGCTTGGCGTGCGGAGAGTCGAAGAGGAGGACGCTGGCCATGAAGAAGCCGACGATGCCGATGGGCAGGTTGATGTAGAAGATCCAGCGCCACGACCAATTGTCGGCGATCCATCCGCCCACCGTGGGCCCGAAGGTCGGGGCGAGCACGATACCCATCCCCCACACCGCCATGGCCATGCCCCGCTGTCGCGCGGGGAAGATCTCCCACAGCACGGCCTGCGCGATGGGGATGATCGGCCCGCCCCCCAATCCCTGGAGGACGCGGGCGGCGATCAGGAGCTCCACCGAGGGCGCGACGGCGGACAGGAACGAGCTCACCGTGAAGAGCAGCGTGCAGATGAGAAAGAAGCGCCGCCGCCCCAGGCACGCGGTGAGCCAGCCGGTGGCGGGCAGGATGATGGCGTTGGCGGCGAGGTACGAGGTGAGCACCCAGGACACTTCGTCGAGGCCGGCGGACAGCGCGCCCTGGATGTGAGGAAGGGCGACGTTGGTGATGCTGGTGTCGAGGATCTGGAGCACCGACACGAGCATCACGGTGGCGGTGATGGCCCAGCGCCGCGCGTTGCCCAGCGCGGGTCCGCTGACTACCTCCTCGGTCGGCGTCATTGCCGGCGCGGCCCCGCGTCAGCGCGTCTCGGTCGGCATGGGCTGCGATGATATCGCATCGCGGCCCCGCCTGACGATGACGGCGAGCCCGAGCATGACGAGGGCCATGCCGGCGAGGCGAAGCGCTCCAAAGCGCTCGCCGAACGCGAGCGTGGATGCGTAGGCGGCCACGAACGGGGTGAGGAGAGCGAAGGGGGCCACGGTGGCCGCGACGTAACGCCGGAGGAGCCATCCCCAGATCGCGTACGCGAGCACGGTGGCCACCACGCCCAGGTACAGTATCGCCGCCACCTGGAGCCACGAGGCCCCGGCGAGGGCCGTCACCAGCGCCCGTGGTCCGTCGAGAAATGCCGACAGCGCGAGCGACGGCAAGGGCGGCACGAGGCTGAGCCAGATCACCAGATGGAGTGCGTCTACCGGAGGCAGGCGCTTGACGAGGACATTGCCGATGCCGAAGCTCACCGCAGCCAGTCCCGTCAGAGTGAACCCGATCGCGGTCAGATCGTGACCGACGGTGGCCGCGATGACGGCGAGTCCCGCGAAGGCGATGGCCGTCCCCGTCCATTGACGGGGGGAAGGCCGCTCACCCAGCATCACGGCGGAGAAGACGATGGTGAAGAGTGCCTGGGTCTGGATCACGATCGAGGCGAGACCGGGTGGCATACCCAGGGTGATGCCGAAGAATTGCAAGAGGAACTGGCCCGCGAAGAGAAAGAGGCCGGCCACGACGAGGGCGCCCCAGGGTACGGGCGGCCGGGCCAGCCACAGGGCGGGAACGACCGCGACGAGAAAGCGCAGCGCGGTGAGCTGGGGCGGCGACACCACGTCGAGGGCGATCCGGGTTGCCACGAACGCGAGGCCCCAGATCACCGCCACGAGCAGCGCCAGGACCACGTGGACGCCTGACATGCCGCTCGACCATAGCATCAAGGCCCCGGCCATGGACAAGCTTCGCCCGGCCAGCGTAGACTCCGGAGAATTCTCTCACTCGGCATTCCCCGGGAGGCGGCCCCGCATGGCACAGCAAAGTCTCAAGATCGATCACATCCTCTATCTCCTCACCCTCGATGGGGAGCGTCGCATCATCCAGGACGCCGCCGTGCTCGTGGAAAACGGCCGCATCCGTCGCGTGGGCAAGGCGGCGGAGCTCGCGGACGCGCGCGCCGATCGCGTGATCGACGGACGCTCCATGGTCGTCACGCCGGGATTCTTCAACGGGCACATGCACATCAGCTATGCGCATCCGGTGCGCGGCATCTTCCCCGACGAACAGGCGAGCCCCCTCGTGCACGTGTTCAACCTGCAATCGGCTATGACCGAGGAGGAGGAGTACTACGCCACGCTCCTCGGCCTCATCGAGCTGGTCAAGAGCGGGACGGTGTGCTTTCTCGATCCGGGGAGCACAAAGTTCCCCGAGGCATGCCTGCAGGCCTATCAGGACGCGGGCATCCGCGTCATCCTCGGCGAGTGCGTGACGGACGAGAAGTCGCCGTGGGCCCTCCCGTGCTTTCCGCCCGCGGAGGCGGTGGCGCGCACCGAGTCATTCATCGCCAGGTGGAACGGGAAGCTCGAGGGGCGGATCCGCGCCTGGGCCATGCCGTTCTCCTACGAGACGTGCAGCACGGGACTTCTCCAGACCCTCAAGCGCGTGGCGGACGAGCACCGCACCGGACTCACCCTTCACCACAATACGGGGCAGAAGGCGCGCCAGGATTCCCTGGTCCGCTACGGTCACACTCCCACCGCCTACCTGCAGTCCATCGGCGTGATCGGCCCGGGGGTGCTCCTCGCCCACTGCCTGGGCATCGACGACGGCGAGATCGACTGCATCGCGCGCACGGGTACCACGGTGGCCATGTGTCCGGTGACCGCGGCCAAGAGCGGCCGTGGGGTGCCCGAGCACGGCCGCATGCCGGAGCTCCTCGCCCGCGGGGTGAAGATCGCCCTCGGCTGCGACTCGCCCAACAACTCGAATCATCTCGAC
>DASYQB010000082.1:0-2008 GCA_036005985.1 Candidatus Methylomirabilota bacterium
CGTCGAGCACGGTGTCTTCCCGTCCCGCGCCGGTGGATTCGACGATGAGGCGGAGCGCCTGCTCGTCCTTGATGCCGGGAGCCGTCGAGAACGGGATCGCTTGGCGGCTGAACTGGTCGAGGATCAGGTCGCGGTGGGTCGAGCTCGTCATGGTGTCCTCCGGTGCGTGGCGGCTAGCGCTTCGCCGCCTTGGCAATGGCGGCGATCTTGTCGGCGAAGTTGACCTGGCTGTCGTCCTCGGGCTGGTAGCCGATCTTCGCGCGCGCGTTGGCGATGCTCCAGAAGCGATGCGTGTTGCCGCTGATGCCGTACACGATGAGGAAGGGCACGCCGTGCTCATCGGCGATGTTCTCCGCCTCGACCATGCGGATGGCCTCCTGGACCTGGTCGCGTTTCGAGAAATAGGCGCCGAGGCCTCGGTGCATCACCTTGAGGTCGCCCGGCTTGACCTGGCCGAGATCGGCGTCGTCGCGCGGGCCGCCGATGCGCCATTCCACCACTTCCTGCGTCTTCCCCTCCACTTTGCCGGTGGCGAAGACGAAGCCCAGGAGCTCGTAGGCAGCCTTGGCCCACCCGTACCAGTTATCCGAGCGGGGCGGCATGTCGGGAGTGACCATCTCCATCTTGTCCGCCCAGATCAGCCGCTCGTAGTAGTCGGCGGCGTGGTTGGAGCTGCACACCACCATACGGCGAACGCCTTCCTCGAGGGCGGTCCGGTGCACGTTGTAGGCGAGGGCGATGTTCGTGTGCTCGGCCCAGAACTTGGCGTCGCTGTTCTCCTGCCAGGTGGTGGCGTCGAGATTGGGCGCGCTCACGAAGCCGCAGTGAATGACGGCGTCGGCCCCCTTGAAGTGCTGCCGGTAGGCGTTGCGATCGGGATTGGTGAGGTCGGCGACGATGATGCCGGGCACCGGCTTGCCGTCGCGCGTGGCGGGACGCACGTCGATGGGCACGAGATCCCACCGCTCGGACAGCTCGGGAAACATGCGCTGGGCGACATAGCCCGAGGCGCCAGTGAGGACCACGCGACGCTTGGCCACGGTGTGTCTCCTAGAGGTGAACGGTCTTCATCTGCGCTTCGGGGTAGCGGAGGCCCTTGGCCGCCCCAGGCGGCAAGGCCTCGTCGAGCCGCGCGAGCTCATCGGGAGTCAGGGTCACGCGGAGCGCGCCCAGGTTCTCTTCCAGGTACTCGAGACGCTTCGTTCCGGGAATGGGCACCACGTCCTCACCCTGCGCGAGCACCCAGGCGAGGGCGAGCTGCGACGGCGTGCAGCCCTTCTTCTCCGCCATCTCCGCCACCTGCCGCGCGAGGCCCACGTTGTGATCCAGGTTGGCGTCCTGGAAGCGCGGATGCTGGCGGCGGCGATCGTCCTCGGCAATGTCGGCGGGGGTCTTGATGGTGGCGGAGAGGAGCCCGCGCCCGAGCGGCGAGTAGGCGACGTAGGAGATCCCGAGGGCCCGGCAGGCTGCGATGGTGTCCTCGGCGGGCTGCCGGTAGAGGAGCGAGTACTCGCTCTGCACGGCGGTGATGGGGTACACGGCGTGGCCGCGGCGGATCGTGTCCGGGGCGGCCTCGGAGAGCCCGAGATAGCGGACTTTTCCACGCTCGACGAGCCGGCCCATGGCTCCCACCGTTTCCTCGATGGGTACCTTGGGGTCGACGCGGTGCTGGTAGTAGAGGTCGATCACGTCGACGCCCAGCCGGAGGAGGCTCGCGTCACAGGCCTGGGCGACGTGGGCCGGCCGCCCGTCCACGAAGGCGCCCTTGCCGTCCGCCGTCTGCACGTTGCCGAACTTGGTGGTGAGGACCACGCCCTTGCGCCGCCCGTGGAGGGCGCGCTTGAGGAGCTGCTCGTTGTGCCCCCAGCCGTAGAGGTCGGACGAGTCGAGGAAATTCACTCCGCGATCGAGGGCGGCGTGGATCACGCGGATGGATTGCTCGTCGTCACTCTTGCCGTAGGTGCCGGACATGGACATCAGTCCGAGCCCGATGGCCGAGACACGAAGG
>DASYQB010000083.1:0-2156 GCA_036005985.1 Candidatus Methylomirabilota bacterium
GAGCGGCCACTCCGGCCGGGCGAGGCCTTCCGCATCTTCACGGGCGGCCCCTTGCCGGAGGGCGCGGACAGCGTGATTCCCCAGGAAGACGTGCGTCTGGAGGGAGCCACCCTCATCGTGCCGCGCGCCGTCGCCACCGGCGACTACGTCCGGCCGCGCGGCGAAGACGTCAGGGCAGGGGACGCCGTGCTCGAGCCGGGCCGCGTCCTCGGACCCGCCGAGGTCGGTATTCTCGCGGCCCTCGGCCGGTCGCAGGTGCGGGTGACGAGGCGCCCGCGCGTGGGCATCCTCTCCACGGGCGACGAGATCGTGGACCTGGGCGGCCGCCTCGGCCCGGGCCAGATCCCCAACTCCAACACTTATTCGCTGATGGCGCAGGTGCACGAAGCGGGTGGTGATCCCGTGAGCCTCGGTGTGGCAGCCGATCGCCTGGAAGACATCGAGGCGCGCCTGCGCTGGGGCCTCGGCTGCGATCTCCTCATCTCCTCCGCCGGCGTCTCGGTAGGCGAGCACGATTTCGTCAAGGCCGCGCTCGAGCGCCTGGGCGCCGAGCAGCATCTCTGGCTCGTCGACATGCGTCCCGGCAAGCCGATCGCGTTCGCGACGATTCCCTCTGCCGGGAAGAGCGCGCTCCCCGCCTTCGCGCTCCCCGGCAATCCCGTATCGGCTATGGTCACCTTCGAGCTCTTCGTGCGGCCCTCCCTCCTGCGCCTGGGTGGCCACCCGCGACTCGCTCGCCCCCTGATCGAGGCGCGAGCCCTCGCCCCCATCGCGAATCCCGGCCGACGCCGCGGCTACCTTCGCGTCACCCTGTCCACTGACGGCGTGGGAGCCTACACCGCACGCCTCACCGGAGATCAGTCCTCCGGCATTCTCCGATCCATGGTCGCCGCCGACGGACTCGCCGTGGTCCCCGGCGACACCACGGTAGAAGCCGGAAGCTTCGTGTCCGTTATTCTCCTCCGCGATCCCCGCTAGATCCGCTTCCGCACATCGCCCCACCCGTATCCATCTAACAACACGACTAACGACAACAACGCTGGTAACGACTGCGGGCGAGGAGTAACTCCGCGCGAGGGGTCCCGGGAGCCGTATCTTCTGCGCACAGTGGAAGCGGCCTGCTCACTCTCGTGGCTCGTCAGAGAGGCCGCGCGGTCCGCGAGTCAGCGTGCTCTAGGGAGCGTACCCCTCCGGTCCTGACCGGCAGAATGCTCAGGTGTTTCCGAAGAGCGCACGCAAGGTGAACCAGCAGCCGACGATGATGGACGCGATCGTCACGAGACTGCCCACGGCGAGCGTGGCGCTGTTGGTGAGCCCCTGCGTGATATTGCACCCTTCGCCCAGGATCGCTCCGCCTCCCATGAGGAGGCCGCCCGCGAAGATCTTCACCAGCGACCATCCCGGCGGCAGCTTCCATCGAAAATCACCGGCGGGCCACGCGGCGAGAAATGCCCCGATGGGCACGGCCACCAGCATCACCATGCTCCAGTTGAGGCGATTGGGAAACAGAACCAGCGGATAGGTCAGGAGCTCGCCGGTGTTCACGGCGAAGGTGATGCCGACCGGACGCTCGCCGAGGCTCGACGACCACCAGCCGGCGGCGATGAGTGCGCCCACCGCGACGCCCGTCACCTGCCACGGCCACTTTCCATGGTGGGAGCCGGGACGCGGGCGGAAGAGCCAGAGGCCCCCCACGATCCACAAGGCGAGGATCACCAGCCACGGCGAGATGCCGAGGACGGTGGCGAGGGTGGGGGGAGCGTCGCCGATGGTGGGCGCCTGCAGCGTGGCGCGGAGCGGTCCGAGGATGCCGAGCCGCATCGTGGTGGCGCCGAGGGCAAACCCGAGGAGAATGATCCATGCCCCCACCGCGCCTTCTCCCACGCGATACCACGTGCTGCCCGAGCAGCCGCCGGCGAGGACCATGCCCGCGCCGAATACGAGCCCGCCCGTGATGTTGGACATCCAGTGGAACGGCCGCACGGGAATGTCAACGAGTCCCGCTGCGGAAAGCGCCTGCACGCCCACCATGCCCACGAGAAGGGCGAGGGCGTACGCGCGCGCGATGGTGGTGTCGCCCATCAGAAACAGATTGGACAGGGCGCGCATGAGACAGAATCCGCCGCGCTGAATCACGTAGCCGAACGCGCCCCCGG
>DASYQB010000084.1:0-7198 GCA_036005985.1 Candidatus Methylomirabilota bacterium
GCCGCGTTCTCGACGTTGACGATGGCCAGGTCGGCGTCGTGCTGCTTGCGGAGGCGCGGGAGGAGCGCGTGCACGGCCTTGCGTCCCGGCTCCCCGAACACGTCGCCGATGCAGATGACGGTGAGCGGCTTGGTCAAGGAATCGTCACCGTCGCGCACCGGATCGTCGGTGGCTCACCGCTCACTTCGCCACTTCCACGGCGCGCGTCTCGCGGATCACGATCACCTTGATGTGCCCGGGGTACTGCATCTCCGCCTCGATGCGCTTGGAGATGTCCTTGGCGAGCTGATGCGCGTCCAGATCGGAGATCTGCTCCGACTTGGTCATGATGCGGAGCTCACGTCCGGCCTGGATCGCATAGCACATCTCCACGCCCTTGTAGGACATGGCGATCTCTTCGAGCTTGGCCAGGCGCTTGATGTAGCTCTCGAGCACGTCGCGTCGGGCCCCCGGCCGGGCCGCGGAGATGCCGTCGGCCGCTTCCGTGAGCACCGCCTCGATGGTCTCGGGCTCCACGTTCTCGTGGCCGCACAGCGCGGCATTGATGACCTGCGACGACTCGCCCCACTTGGTCAGCACCTGCAGGGAGAGCTCGGGGTGGCTTCCCTCCTGCTCGTGGGTCAGGGCCTTGCCGATGTCGTGGAGCAGACCCATGCGCTTGGCGAGCTTGACGTCGGCCTTGATCTCCGCCGCCATCATGCCCGCGAGCCACGCCACCTCCTTGGAATGCTGGAGGCAGTTCTGGCCATACGACGTCCGGTACTTCATGCGGCCCACCAGCTTGACGAGCTCCGGATGGAGTCCATGGACGCCCACCTCGAAGCAGGCCTTGTCGCCCTCCTCCTTGAGGTGCTCCTCCATGTCCTTCTTGACCTTCTCGACCACTTCCTCGATGCGGGCGGGGTGAATGCGCCCGTCGCTGATCAGCTTCTGGAGGGCGAGGCGGGCGATCTCGCGCCGGTAGGGATCGTAGGCAGAGATGAGGACCGCTTCCGGCGTATCGTCCACGATCAGATCCACGCCGGTGTGCAGCTCGAGGGCGCGGATGTTCCGCCCCTCGCGGCCGATGATGCGCCCCTTCATGTCATCGGAGGGCAGGTCCACGATGGACACCGCCGTCTCCACCGTGTAGTCGGGGGCGAGGCGCTGGATGGTCGAGGCGAGGACCTCCCTCGCCTTGACCTGGGCGGTCTCCTTGGCTTCTTCCTCGAGGCGCATGCCGAGAAGCTGGGCCTCCCGGCGGGACTCGACCTCCACCTGCGCCATGAGCTGGCGCTTCGCCTCGTCGGCGGTCAGCCCGGCAATTCCCTCGAGCTTGCGGCGCTGCTCGTCGAGGGCCAAGGCGAGGCGGGCCTCCGCGGCCACCATGGCCTTGTCCCGCTCCCCCAGTGCGCGGTCACGGGTCTGGAGCTCCTGCTCGCGCCGGTCGAGCTGGTCTAACCGACGGGCGAGCTGCTCCTCCTGCTGGACGACGCGGCGCTCCACGGCCTGTATTTCTTTTTGACGCGCCCGCGTCTCCTGCTCGAGCTCGCTCCGCACCTTGAGCGCGGTCTCTTTGGCCTCGAGCTCGGCGGTGCGGATTCGCGCCTCGCCTTCGCGCAGCTTCGTTTCGGCGTCGGCACGGGCCTGTTCCACCGCACGGCGGCCGTCGTCGAGGATGCGCTTGGCGCGAGTCTCGGCGTCACCGAGGGTCCGCGCGATGGTGAGCTTGTGGCCCATGTAGCCGATGAAGAGGGCGAGGAGGGCGACCAAAGGCAAGACTACCAGGACGATCTTCACGTCCATCGCTATCTCCAAACCGGGGCGTCACCCCGGACCGATCGGAACGTTCAGGCGCTGCGGAACGGCAAAAATCGCTGAAAGTATAGGCTCTTCGAGGGGACAAAGTCAACGAGGGAGGCACCCCGCGTCTGCCGTGTGCCGACGGTGTTTCGAACCTGGCAAGCCAGGTGGGCGCCAAAATGGAGGGCTTCAGGCTTCCCCTCTGCTGAGGGGCTTGCGCACCACCCTCGTGAGCGGCGTCCTCTTGTGTATCGAGGTTGAAACTTTCCCCCGACATCACAAACAGCGCAGGGTTTCTTCTGTGTACCCCGGCCTCCACGCCCCGTCAAGCACTTCCGCTACCGCTGACCCTTGCTGGGGGTGATGGCGTCAAGCAGGTCCACCATGGCCCCGATACGTTTGGGCAGGTCCCCTTCGTACTTCGACAGCTCCTCCCGCGCCCGGAACAGCTCGTCGGCGATGTAGAGAGAGGCCAGGGCGAGCGCCTTCACCGGATCGGGGCCGCGGAGCTGACCCTCCACGCTCTTCGCTCGCTTCTCCACGTAAGCGGCGATGTCGCGGACGTGCTTGGGGTCCGCCTCGCTCCGGATCGTGTACTTTTGACCGAGGATCTCGACTTCGACGCGCTGTGGCTCGCTCATAGGTCGAGCTTCTCCATCTCTTTGAGCATGGTGTTGACCTGGCCCAGCATCTCCTTGCGCTCCTGCCGGAGACGCGCGAGCTCGGCCCGGTCGGCCTCCCCCGCCGCGAGCTTGGCCTGAAGGGTCTCGCGCTCCTTGCGAAGCATCGCGATCACCTCCGCGGCACGCCGGACGGCCTTCTCGAGATCCTCCAGACGCTCTCCGAGCGGCTCGGTCATCACACCCCCCTGATCTCGGCCCCGAAGCGGCGGCTGATCTCGGCCACGATCCTGGCATGGAGCTCGTTCACTTCCCGGTCGGTGAGCGTACGGTCGGGCGCCTGGTAGGTCAGGCTCCAGGCGAGGCTCCGCTTGCCCGCTCCCACCTGCCCACCCTCGTAGACATCGAAGAGGGTGAGGCGCGAGAGGAGCGGCAGCTTCATCGAGCGGATGGCTGCCTCGATCTGGCCCGCCGTCACCTCCGCCGCCACCACGATGGCCAGGTCGCGCTGCACAGCGGGGAAGCGCGGGAGCGGCTGGTAGCGGGTCTCGCGCCGGGGCAGGTCCAGGAGCGCGCTCAGCGAGAGCTCGGCGAGGAAGACCGGCGCGGGCAGGTCGAAGGTCTCGCGGACGCCGAGGGCTACCTCCCCGAACCAGCCCACGGGGCGCCCGCCCACGCTGAGGGCGGCGGCGCGGCCCTGCTCGAGGTAGCGGGGGCCCTCGCCAGCCGCGTAGAGGGTGGTCTCCGCGTCGCCTACCCCGGCCGCGTATACGGCGAGCTCCGCCGCGCCCTTGACGTCGTAGATGTCGATCCGGTCCCGCGTGGCATGCCAGGCGCGGGGAGCGCGCTGCCCCGTCATGGCCACGGCCAGCCACAGCTCCTCGTGGGCGGGACGGTCGCCGTCCTCTTCACGGTGCGGAGCGAAGGTCTGGCCGATCTCGAAGACGCGCACATCGGGGATCTGACGCGTTCCGTTGAGGGCGACCACCTCGAGGACGCCGGGGGCGAGCGACGGCTGCAGCACGGAGCGCTCGGCCGAGATGGGATTCTGGAGCGTGATCAGCGCCTCCGGCGCGTCCCATCCCATGACCTTGAGGCGCGCGGGATCCACGAAGGCGTAGGTCACGGCCTGGGAGAGCCCGGCCGAGGTGAGGGCGCGCGTGACGGCGCGGGCGAGGACGAGCGCGGGAGGGTGAATCACGGGCTGGAGCACGCCCCCGCCTGCGAGCGCGGAGGGAATCTTGTCGTAGCCCCAGACGCGAATCACCTCTTCGACCAGGTCGTCCTCCTGGACGATGTCGCGCCGGAAGCTCGGGACCACCACCTGGAGGGCGAGTCCCGAATCGTCCACGGCGAAGCCGAGGGCCTGGAGAATCCGCACGACGTCTTCATGGGGCGGGCAGACGCCGATGACGCGCTCGATACGCGAGCGGCGCAGGGTGATGCGCGGCCGGGGCTTGGGGCCCGGGTAGACATCGATCGCCCCTTTCGCCACCGTCCCTCCGCCGAGATCGGCCATGAGCTGGGCGGCCCGGTCGAGGGCCTCGCGAAGTCCCTCGATGTCGGCGCCGCGCTCGAAGCGGTAGGCGGCGTCGGTATGGAGCCCCAGCGTCCGAGAGGTGGAGCGGATCGATCCCGGATTGAAGAACGCGCTCTCGAGAAGCACGGTGGTCGTCTTCGCCGTGACCTCGGTGCTCGCTCCCCCCATGACGCCGGCGATGCCGATAGGCCGCTCGGGATCGCAGATCAGGAGCATGCCCGGGGTGAGAGCGCGGTCCTGCCCGTCGAGGGTCATGATGCGCTCCCCGGGCTGAGCGCGGCGAACGACGATCTTGTGCTGGGCAACCGTGTCGTAGTCGAAGGCGTGAAGGGGCTGCCCCATCTCCCACAACACGTAGTTGGTCACGTCGACGAGATTGTTGATCGGCCGGAGTCCCACCGAGCGCAGGCGCTGGGCGAGCCAGGGCGGCGACGGCTTGACGGTGAGCCCCGTGATCACGCGCGCGGCATAGCGCGGGCTCAGATCGGGATCGAGGATCTCCACCTCGGCGATCCGGGCCGCGTCGATCTCCCCTTCCTTGACGGCGATCTGCGGGAAGCGGAAGGGCGCGCCGGTGAGGGCGGCTACCTCACGCGCCACGCCCACCACGGAGAGGGCGTCCGGACGGTTCGGTGTGATCTCGATCTCGAGGATGGTGTCGTCGAGGCCCAAGTACCGGCTGAGCGGGGCGCCGAGCGGCGCATCGGCGGGCAGCTCGAGGATGCCGCTGCCGTCCTCGCCGATGCCGAGCTCCTGCTCGGAGCAGAGCATGCCCTCGGACTGGGTGCCGCGAATCTTCGCAGCCTTGATGGCTCGGCCGCCCGGCAAGGTCGCCCCCGGCGGCGCGAACGCGGTGCGAAGGCCGCGGGCGGCGTTGGGTGCTCCGCAGACCACGGAGAAGCTCTTGTCCGGGAGGGCCACCCGGCACAGGCGGTTGTGATGGCCGGCGGGGGTGACGCCGAGATCCTGCTCGATGGCCTCGATCTCCGCGATGACCACGCCGGACAGACCCTCGACGAGCGGCTGCACGGAGGCGACCTCGATCCCCGCATTGACGAGGCGGTCCGCGATGGTCTCGGGCGGCAGCTCCGTCTCCGCGAATTCGCGGAGCCAGCGGTAGGAAATCTTCACGGCAGCTCCCGGGAAGCGGACGCGAACTGCCCGAGGAAGCGCATGTCGTTCTCGAAGAAGAGACGGATGTCGTCGATCTCGTACTTGAGGATGGCCACCCGCTCCACTCCCATGCCGAAGGCCCAGCCCGTGACTTCCTCGGGATCGTATCCAACGTTGCGCAGGACATTCGGGTGCACCATCCCCGAGCCGAGGATCTCGATCCAGCCGCTCTGCTTGCAGAACCGGCACCCGTCGCCACCGCACTTGAAGCAGAGCACGTCGACTTCGGCGGAGGGCTCCGTGAACGGAAAGAACGACGGCCGGAAGCGCACGTGCGAGCGCGGCCCGAACATCTCCCGCGCGAAGAGATCGAGGGTGCCCTTGAGGTCGGCCATGGTGATGTGACGATCCACCGCGAGCCCCTCGATCTGGTGGAACATGGGCGAGTGCGTGGCGTCGGTGATGTCGTGACGGAAGACCTTGCCCGGGCAGACGATACGGACGGGCGGGCCCTGCGCCTTCATCGCCCTGATCTGCACGGGCGAGGTGTGGGTGCGCAGCACGGTGTCCGCGGAGACGTGAAACGTGTCCTGCATGTCGCGCGCCGGGTGATCGTCGGGGAAGTTGAGGGCGGCGAAGTTGTAGTAGTCGCTCTCCACCTCGGGTCCCTCGGCCACCGAGAAGCCAAGCCCCTCGAAGATCGAGATGATCTCGTCCTGCACGCGGATGATCGGGTGCATGGCGCCGTGCGCGGGGACGCGTCCGGGCAGCGTCAGATCGAGGTGCCGCGCGGCGAGGGTCTGCCGGTGCTCCTCCGTCTTGAGCGCCTCCTGCCGCGCCGCCAATACTTCCTCGAGACGCCCCTTCACCTCGTTCGCTTCCTGGCCGACCCTTGGTCGATCGGCGGCGGGAACCTTGCCGAGGCCTCTCAGGAGCGCGGTGAGCTCACCGGAGCGCCCGAGCACACGCACGCGCACCTGCTCGAGCGCAGACGTGGATCGGGCCCCGGCGATATCTGCCAGGGCCCGGTCGAGGATGTCCTGGACCCGCGGGTCCGCCGCCACCGGCTAGCCTCGCTGGGCGGAAACGACCGAGGCCAGCTTGGCGAACGCGGGCGGATCCGACACGGCAAGCTCGGCGAGGATCTTGCGGTCGAGGGTGATGCCCGCCTTCTTGAGCCCGTTCATGAAGACGGAGTAGGACAGGCCCACTTCTCGGCAGGCGGCGTTGACGCGGATGATCCAGAGGGAGCGCGCGCGGCGCTTCTTCTGCTTGCGGCCCTTGTAGGCGAAGGCCCCAGCGCGGAGCACCGTCTCGGCCGCGGTACGGTAGAGCTTGCGGCGCCCGCCGAAGTAGCCCTTGGCCTGCTTGAGTACTTTCTTTCTACGCTGGCGGGTCTTGGACCCGCCCTTTGCCCGTGGCATCTCTAGTCTCTCCTTTGCCTTATAGGTACGGGACGAGCCGCTTGAGCCTCGGCTGGTCCGCTTCCGAAATCAAATAGGCCTTGCGGAGCTTGCGCCGCCGCTTGGGGCTCTTGGTCTCGAGCTTGTGGCGCTTCCATCCGCTCCGCCGCTTGAGCTTGCCGCTGGCCGTGGCCTTGAACCGCTTGGCCGCCGCCCGCTTCGTCTTCATCTTCGGCATAGGTTGGTGCTCCCTTCCTTCTCACCTCCCTCGCCCCTCTGGGGAGAGGGCCGGGGTGAGGGGTCCCTTGGTGAGGGATCCCTTAGTGTGCTTTCCCTCAGCGTCTTTCTAACCTGCTCGATTCACGAACACCCGATCCCCATTCTCGCCGCCCCCTCACCCTACCCTCTCCCCCTCCGGGGGCGAGGGACCAGAAGAGCTAGTGCGGCTTCGGCGACAGGATCATCGACAGCATCCGCCCTTCCATGCGCGGGTGATTCTCGATCACCGCCACGTCGGACATGATCTCCGTCATCTTCGTGAGCATCTTCCAGCCGAGCTCCGTGTGCGCCATCTCGCGTCCCTTGAATCGCACGGTCACCTTGGCCTTGTTCCCTTCCTCCAGGAACCGCCGCACGTGCTTGGCCTTGAAATCGAAGTCGTGCGTGTCCGTCTTCGGTCCGAGCTTGACCTCTTTCACCTGGATGATCGTCTGCTTCTTGCGCGCATCTTTTTGCCGACG
>DASYQB010000085.1:0-2708 GCA_036005985.1 Candidatus Methylomirabilota bacterium
ATTGAGGAGCGCCGCGTAGAAGGCCGCCGGATGATGCGTCTTGAGATACGCGCTGGCATAGGCGAGGAGCGCGAAGCTCGCCGCGTGGCTTTCCGGGAAGCCATACAGGGCGAAGGAGGTGATGGAGCGGATGATGGCTTCCGCCGCCTCCCCCGTGATTCCCTTCGCCGTCATGCCCGCGCGGAGCTTCTTCTCCACCTCCTCCATGGCCTGCTTGCGGCGCTTGAAGCCGAAAGCGCGCCGCAGCTCTTCCGCCTCGCCGCCCGTGAAGCCCGCCGCGGCCATGGCCATGCGCAGGAGCTGCTCCTGGAAGAGCGGCACGCCGAGCGTGCGCTCGAGAATGGGCTCGAGCACCGGGTGTGGCACGGTGATGCGCTCCCGCCCCGCGCGGCGCCGCAGGTAGGGGTGAACCATGTCGCCGACGATGGGGCCAGGTCTGATGATGGCGACCTGGACGACCAGATCGTAAAAGCACTCGGGCTTGAGACGGGGCAGGGTCGCCATCTGGGCGCGGCTCTCCACCTGGAAGACGCCGATGGTGTCGGCACGCTTGAGCATGGCGTAGACGGCGGGATCGGTGGGCAGGTGGGCGAGGTCCACGTGCCCGCCCCGGCGACGAATCATCTCGAGGGCGTCCTCGAGGAGCGCCATCATGCCCAAGCCCAGGAGATCCACCTTGATGATGCCCATGGCTGCGCAGTCGTCCTTGTCCCACTGGACGACAGAGCGCTCGGGCATGGACGCGGGCTCGAGCGGCACCACGCCGTCCAGCCTCCCCGCGCACACGACCATGCCTCCCGAATGCTGGCCGAGGTGACGGGGCAGGTCCTGGATCCCCGTCCAGAGATGGGCGAAGTGACGCATCATCGGTGACTCCGGATCGCAGCCGGCCTCCCGGAGATGGACGAGAAGCGAATCGCCCGGATCCTTGTATTCCCAGTCGCTCACCAGCCCCGAGAGACGATCGCAGAGGGCGGGGGGCAGCCCGAGCGTCTTGCCCACCTCGCGTGCCGCGCTCCGGCCGCGATACGTGATGACGTTGGCGGTCATGGCCGCGCCCAGCCGTCCGTAACGCTGGTAGACGTACTGGATCACCCGCTCGCGCCGATCGCCGCTCGGCAGGTCGAGGTCGATGTCGGGCCACTCCCCGCGCTCCTCGGAGAGAAAGCGCTCGAAGAGCAGCTTCATGCCCACCGGATCCACCGCGGTGATGCCCAGGGCATAGCAGACGGCGCTGTTGGCGGCCGAGCCTCTCCCCTGCACCAGGATGTCGTGACGGCGGCAGTACTCGATCAGGTCCCACACGATCAGGAAATAGCCGGGCAGGTCGAGGCGGCCGATGAGCTCGAGCTCGTGCTCGATCTGGTGGCGCGCCTTGAGGGCCAGGGGTCCCGAGCCGTAGCGCTCCTTCGCGCCCCGCTCGCAGAGCGCGCGGAGAAATCCCATGGGCGTCTGTCCCGGAGGGAGCGGGTAATCGGGAAAGCGATAGCCGATGTCCTTCATGGTGAAGACCAGGCGCAGGGCCAGCTCGCCGGTATTGGCCACGGCGGCCGGGCAGTCGGCGAAAAGCCGCTCCATCTCGGACGGGGGCCTGAGAAATCTCTCGCGGTTGCGCGCGAGCAGCCGACCCGCCTCGGCGAGGGTAATCCCGTGCCGTATGCAGGTCAGGGTGTCCAGCAGCGGCCGCTCGGCGCGCTCGGCCATGAGGGGAGCATTGCTGGCGAGGAGGGCGAGCCTCCGATGCCCCGCTTCCTCGCGCAGCCATTCGTTCTGGGCCTCGCTCTCCCGGCTCAGATCGCGCTGGAGCTCGGCGAAGACGTTGAAGCGGCCGAAGAGTCCGGTGAGCCTGTCGAGGGTGGCTCGGGCGGCCTCGTGACCGTCGCGTTCGAGGCGATGCGCCACGGGCCCCTGGGGGCCGCCCGTCAAGCACACCAGGCCACCCACGTGCTCCTCGATATCATCCCAGCCGGCGGCGCCTTCGCCCTTGGGCGCGCGCATCTTGATCCGGGTGAGGAGGCGACAGAGATTTCTATAGCCCTCGCGATCCTCGATGAGGAGGGGCAGCCTGCCTCCGTCCCGCATGCTGATCTCCGCGCCGACGAGCGGCGTGATACCGAGGCGCGTGCAGGCGCGGTAGAAGCGCGGCGCGCCGTAGACGCCGTCGGCGTCTACGAGGGCAAGCGCCCGCTGCCCGAGAGCGGCCGCGCGCTCGGCCAGCACCTCGGGCAGGGCGGCCGCCTCGAGAAAGCTGAAGGCGCTCTTGGCGTGGAGCTCGACGTAGGTCAATCGTAGATGGCCTCGAGGCGCCAGCCTCGGCTGTCGCGGGTCAGGCGGCAGAGCGTGCCGTCGGCGAGCTCCACGTCCCACTCGTCCCGTGCGAACGGCGTGTCCGTCCACCAGTCACCCGAGATTCGCCACGGTCCTGCGCCCGCCACGATGCGTCCGGTGAGGCCGGCCGCGTGGAGATGAGCCGGGATACCGGCGGCGAGCGCCACTTCGACAGGCCTCGGCGGGCGCAGGCGACGCATGGCGAGAACGGAGCCGCTCGCTTTGGGACCGCTCTGCGACCTGGGACCACCCCTCACCCTGCCCTCTCCCCTGAGGGGAGAGGGTGGGAGGGTGAATGGCGCCATCTGGTGGGAGTCGGGGCGGTGGGTGTCGAGAATGATGGGGGAGCCGATGCCCTGCGCGTCCACGAGGGCGGTGAG
>DASYQB010000086.1:0-14486 GCA_036005985.1 Candidatus Methylomirabilota bacterium
CGCTGCCGGCCGCTCTGACCGACCTGACCGGCCAAGCCACCAATGGCATGAACCAGGTCGCCGGGCCGTTCATGGGCGGCGTCCCGGCACCGCCTCCGGGCGGCTCGCCGGCCTGGGGCGGCACCTATACGTACACCCCGAACGCGGGCGCGGGGACGTTCACCGTGAGCGCGACCGGAGACGGCACGACCATCACCGTGCCGTAAGCAGCCTCCTCCACGCGCCGAAGGGGCGGATTGGCCCCTTCGGCGCGGTACCTCGCCTCCGTCTCCCTCCGACCGCCCAGCTCGCCCCGCGCGACGGAACCGTTGACAAGCGTTCCCGCGCCGGAGCAAAGTCTACGCACTCGTTTCCAAACCCTCCCTGGAGGAATACGCATGAGGCGTTCCATGCTCGTTCGGAAGGTATTGCTGGCCATGGCCGCGGTCCTGCTCGTGGCCGGAGGCGCAGCCCTCGCGGCCGACACTCCGCGCAAGGGCGGCGTGATCCGGGTCGGCAACCTGGGCGAGCCGCCGGCGCTCGATGCGCACTGGACCACCGCGAGCATCACGGAGACGCTGACCAACCACATCTACGAAGGGCTCTACAGCCTCGACAGCGCCAACAAGCCGATCCCCATGCTCGCGGAGAGCGTGGCCATCAGCAAGGACGGCCTCGTCTACACCTTCAAGCTCCGCCAGGGTGTGAAGTTCCACAACGGCAAGGAGATGACCTCGGAGGACGTGGTCGCCTCCCTCGCCCGCTGGGGCAAGCAGTCCGTGTACGGCAAGGCGCTGTTCGCCCAGGTGGCAGACTGGAAGGCGCTCGACAAGTACACGACGGAGATGAAGCTCAAGGAGAAGTCGGCCATCGTGCTCATCTCCCTCGCCGTGCCGAACAACTTCGGGGCCATCTATCCGAAGGAGATCGCGGAGAGGTTCCCTCCCGAGCAGAAGGTGACGGAATACATCGGCACCGGGCCCTTCAAGCTCGCGGAGTGGAAGCCCGACCAGTACATCCGCATGGTGCGCTTCGACGACTACAAGTCGCGCAACGAGAAGC
Source organism: Candidatus Methylomirabilota bacterium (assembly GCA_036005985.1). Taxonomy (GTDB): domain Bacteria; phylum Methylomirabilota; class Methylomirabilia; order Rokubacteriales; family CSP1-6; genus AR37. The sequence continues at coordinate 1,042 of DASYQB010000086.1, forward strand.
CCAACGGCTACGGCGGGGGCAAGGCTGCCTACGTGGACGAGATCCGCTGGATACCCGTGCCCGAGGTGGCGACGCGGGTGGCTCAGGTGGAGACAGGGGAGCTGGACTTCGCCGACGACCTGAATCTCGACTCGTACGACCGCTTGAAGAAGAACGCCAATGCCCGCCCCATCGTCTCCAAGCCCTACTACTGGCTGGTCGCGGTCATGAACAAGAAGGAAGGCCTGATGATGAACCAGAAGCTGCGTCAGGCCTGGCAGGCGGCCATCGACATCGAGCCCATCATGAAGAACGTGGCGGGCGGCAGGGCGGAGTTCTACCGGATGGACTCGAGCCTGGCCCCCGTCGAGATCTCCGCGTGGTACACGAAGCTCACGGGGCTGCCGTGGAACGAGCACAACAAGGACAAGGCCAAGCGCCTGCTCCAGGAAGCGGGATACAAGAAAGAGCCCATCCGCTTCATGACCACGCAGGAGTACAAGTGGATGTACGACTTCGCCCTGCTCACCAAGCAACAGCTCGAAGACATCGGGTTCAACATCGACCTCCAGGTGGTGGACTGGGCCACCCTGGTCAAGCGGCGCAACAATCCGAAGGAGTACGATGTTTTCACCACGGGCATCGGCGCCTTCTACGATCCGACGCATGCCGTCTTTCTCACGCCGAGTTGGCCCGGCTGGACCACGGACGAGGACATCCAGAGGATCCAGTCCGAGCTGGCGCGCGAGACCGATCCCAAGAAACGTATGGCCCTCTGGGAGCAGCAGACGCGGCAGTTCTACGAGAAGGTGCCGGTCATCCGGTACGGCGATCTCTTCGGGCTCCGCGCGGCGCGCAATACGGTCAAGGACTTCAACGAGAAAACCGAGCGCGTGCGCTTCTACAACGTCTGGCTGGAGAAGTAAGACCAGGACGTAGTCCGTGGGGCCTTATCTGGTACGACGGCTGTTCGCGGTGCTGCCCGTCCTGGCCGTCGTGGTCACCGTGGTCTTTCTCCTCATTCACCTGATCCCCGGCGATCCGGTGAGCGTCATGCTCGGGCCCGACGCCACCCCGACCCAGATCGAGGCCACGCGCCAGTCCCTCGGCCTCAACCGCCCGCTCTGGGAACAGCTCCTCGGCTTCTACGGGCGCGTGCTCACCGGAGATCTCGGCCAGTCCTATTTCCTCGACCGGCCGGTGAGTCGTGCCCTCTGGGAACGGGCGGAGCCCACGCTCATGCTCATGCTGTGCGCCCTCGTGGTGGCGGTGGCCATCGGCGTGCCGTCGGGCACCATCGCGGCGGCTCACCGGGGCTCGGCGTGGGACCGCGGCCTCATGATGGTCTCCCTCCTCGGTGTGTGCATTCCCGGCTTCTGGCTCAGCCTCAACTTCATCTACTTCTTCGCGGTGCGGCTGGGCTGGTTGCCTGCCGCCGGCTATGTCTCCATCTTCACGGATCCCGTGGCCGGGCTCCGCTACATGGTGCTGCCCGCGTTCTCCCTCGGCTTCAACCAGTCGGCGCTCATCGCACGCATCAGCCGCTCCTGCATGCTCGAGGTGCTGCAGCAGGACTACATCCGCACCGCGCGGGCCAAGGGCCTCTCGCAGCGTGTGGTCACGTGGGTTCACGCCTTCCGCAACGCCCTCGTGCCCGTGGTCACGGTGATCGGCATCACCACCGCCGTCCTCATCGGCGGCGCCGTCGTCACGGAAATCGTGTTCAATATTCCGGGGCTGGGCCGGCTCATCATCTCGGCCATCTTGAGACGAGACTATCCCGTGGTGCAGGGGGTGGTGCTCGTCACGGCCACCGTGTATGTGCTGATCAACCTCGGGGTGGATCTTCTCTACGCCCTCATCGATCCGAGGATCCGCTATGAGTGAGGCGGCCGTCGACGTTCTCGTTTCCCCCGGCCCCGCCGCCGCGCCGTCCACGCGCCCGCGCTGGCTCCGGCGGCTCATCGGCAACCACAGCGTGGTGGCAGGCGCGCTCATCCTCCTCGTCTTCGTGCTCGCCGCCCTGCTCGCGGGCGTGCTCTCCACCCACAACCCCACGCGGCTCGCCCCCGCCTCCCGGCTCCTCCCTCCGGGCCCCGGGCACATTCTCGGCACCGACGAGTTCGGGCGGGATATCTGGAGTCTCGTCCTCTACGGCAGCCGCATCTCCCTTCTTGTGGGCGTGACCACCATGCTCCTCACCTCCATCGGCGGCATCGTGGTGGGACTGGTCGCGGGCTATTCGCGCCGGCTCGACACGGTGGTGATGCGCGTGATGGACGGGCTCATGGCCTTCCCCGCCATTCTTCTCGCCATCGCCCTCATGGCGGTGCGCGGGCCGGGGGTGTGGAACGTGATCTTCGCCCTCTCCATCGTCTACATGCCGCGCACGGCCATGCTCATCCGGAGCACGGTGCTCTCCATCCGCGAGCTCGACTACATCCAAGCCGCGCGCGCCCTCGGGCGCGAGGACGCCGCCATCGCCGTCCGCCATATCCTGCCCAACTGCGTCGGCCCCCTCCTCGTCCAGGGCAGCTTCGTCTTCGCCTACGCGATCCTCGCCGAGGCCATCCTGGGCTTCCTCGGCGTAGGCGTGCCGCCTTATGTCCCGTCGTGGGGCAACGTGATCGCGAGCGGCAAGAACGTGATCCGCGAAGCCTTCTGGGTCAGCCTCTTCCCCGGGGTGGCCCTCACCCTGGCCGGACTCAGCCTCAACCTGCTCGGCGACGGGCTCCGCGATCTGCTCGATCCTCGTCTGCGCGTGCAGTGAGCCGAGATCGGATCACGCCGCTCGAGAACGTGCCGCTGGCGTCGCGCTCCACCATGGGCGTGGGCGGCCCCGCGCGCTTCTTCGTCGAGGCTCGCGACGAAGTCACGGTGGTGGAAGCGGCGCGCTGGGCCGCCGCGCGCAGCCTGCCCCTCTGGCTCCTCGGCGGCGGCTCCAACATCGTGGTCGCCGATGAGGGGGTGGACGGCCTCGTGGTACAGGTCGCCCTTCGGGGCATCTCCGCGCGCGACACGGAGGGGGCGGTCGAGGTGACAGCGGCGGCGGGCGAGCCGTGGGATCCCTTGGTCGAGCGCGCGGTGGCCGAGGGCTGGGCGGGGCTCGAGTGCCTGAGCGGCATTCCCGGCCTCGTCGGCGCCACGCCCATGCAGAACGTGGGCGCCTACGGCCAGGAGGTCTCGCAGACGGTGACGGCGGTGCGCGCGCTCGACCGGCGCTCCGGCGAGATCGCCACGCTCGCCGCCGCCGACTGCGGCTTCGGCTATCGGACGAGCCGGTTCAAGCGTGGCGAGCCTGACCGCTTTGTGATTCTCGCCGTGACATACCGGCTCGCTCCCCACGGTGCGCCCACCGTGCGCTATGCCGACCTGGAGCGGGATCTGAATGGGCGCGGCATCCGGAAGCCGTCGCTTGGCGACGTGCGATCGACCGTGCTCGAGATCAGACGATCCAAGTCCATGGTCCTCGACCCCGCCGACGACAACCGCCGGAGCTGTGGGTCCTTCTTCCTCAATCCCATCGTGGACGCCGCCGTCCTCGCTCGGGTGGAGCGCGCGGTGGGCGAGTCGACCATGCCCCGCTGGCCCGAGGCCGATGGCCGCGTCAAGCTCTCCGCCGCCTGGCTCATCGAGCGCGCGGGGTTTCGCCGGGGGGAGAGCCGGGGGGCGGTGGCTCTCTCCACGCGCCACAGCCTCGCCATCGTGTGCCACGATGGCGCGCGGGCCGCCGACGTGGCGGCCTTCGCCACGGAGATCCGCGGGCGGGTGGCCGCGCGCTTCGGCGTGCTCCTGGCTCCGGAGCCCGTGCTGTGGGGCGCCCTCGCGGTCGGGCCGTGACTACGGATCCCATCGCGGAGATCGTGACGGCGCGCGAAGAGGCGCGGCGCCGCAAGGACCCGCACGTGGACGTGTGCTTTCTCGTCACCGTGGGGACGGGCGGCCGGCCGGAGGCACGGCCGGTATCGCTCCGCGACGTCGACGCCGATGGCTTCGGCGTGCTCATTAATACGCACAGCCCCAAGTGGCGGCAGATCGAGGCCGCCGCGCAGTGCTCGCTGACCATTCTCTGGTCGAGCGTGGAGCGCCAGTATCGCGTCTACGGCGCACTGCGGCCCATGCGCGCGGAGCGTCTTCGCTTCTGGTGGGAGCGCAAGGTGCTGGGCTCGCGCCTCCTCGAGCACTATTACGAGGTCTACCGCCCTCAGAGCGAGCCTGTCGCCTCGCGCGAGGAGTTTCTCGCCGGCATCGCCGAGGTGGGCCGACGCTACCCCGCCGCCGCCTCCGTCCCCCCGCCCGCGGGGCTCCGCGGCGTTTGCCTCTGGCCCACGGCGATCGACGTGTGGCACGGCTCACCCGCGGACAGATTGCACGACCGCCGTCTCTTCACGCGCAGCGAAGCCGGCTGGACCTTCGAGACGCTGGTGCCCTGAGTTGCCTTCTCGGCGGGGAGCCGGAGGCGGGTACCCTCGGCCCCCTCGCCGATCGTCAGGGGACGGCGGCGTGGATCAGGCCCTTGAATGAGGCGGCCGCTGGCCGCCCTCGAAGCCCGTGCGCTTGTCCTCGAGGGCCTTCATCCGGGCGAGGAGTTGCTCGAACGACGTACGCCGGATAACCGAGTCGAACTGCGAGCGATAGTTGCGGACCAGGCTGATCCCCTCCACGTCGAGGTCGTTCACGCGCCAGCGCCCCGCATCCCGCCGCGCCCGGTAACTCACCGGGATCGCCGTGCCGTTCCTGGTGACGACGCGGGTGCGGACCACCGCGTCGTCGCCCTGCACCGTGTCCCCCAGATACTCGAACTTGTCCGCCTCCGCGAGGCGGATCTTCGACAGGTAGCTGTCCTCGAACAGGTTGACAAAGAGGCGCGCGAACTCGTTTCGCTCCTCCGTGCTGCGTTTCGCCCAGTGGTCACCGAGCGCCTCCCGGGCCATGGCGCTCCAATCGAACATCTGATCCGCCACCTTTCGCACCGAGGCCATCCCCGACGGAGACGGCGCGGAGGCGGCAGCCCCCTTGGCCGCGTACATCGCGCCGATGTGGGCCCGGATCTGATCAGTCGGCTCACCCGCGCTCGCCGCTCCCACGTCGCCGAGCAGCAGCATCGAGGCCGCCAAGAACGCCAGCACCCCTGCGCGCGCAAGACGTGCGCCCTTCCACGGTGACATCGTCGTCATTGCCATCCCTCCTCTACCCACATGATTCTGGGCCACATGATCTACGCCACATGATCAGGCGGAACGCCTCAAGTCCGTGGATGCGCGTTGCTTCTCGCTCCCGGCCGCAACCCGATCGTCGCGACTCGCAGGCTGTCCCAGCGACGTGCCACAACTGGTGCAGAACTTCGCCTTCTCCGTATTCGGCGCCTGGCAATTCTGGCACACCTGTCCCCGGCGCTCGGCCGACTCGGAGACGCGGCGCTTGATAGCGACCGCCCCGACCACCAAGGCCTCGGCATTGTCGTAGAGCGCGCGGCCGAGCCACACGGCCGTGGCCAGGAGCAACAGAACGAACATCCAGCTCACCCCCGTCACGGCCCGCTCGCTCAGGAACGGGCGGATCAGCGCGTACACGCCGGGCAAGATCAGAAGCGTCGCGAACGGAGGAAGACCTTCATGGAGGAGGCGCGACACTGAATCGCGCGGGGCAATCTGAGCTGTAGTGCCAGGCCGTCACCCAGATCAAGATCAGCGCTGTGCCATAGCCGAGGAAGCGGACAGCTGCCGCGGCATTGAGCCCATTCGACCCAAGCGCCGCCTCCTGAAACACCCGCGCCTGACTGAGAATGCCTGCCAGCAGGAGGGCGGCGAGAACGGCAACTCCGTTTCGAGCCGTCCACATCCACTCGTCCCAATGCCCGCGACCCATCGATTCCATACGTGGCTCCCTTCTGACGGGTACCCGTAAGGGCACGAGGAGGCCGTCTGCCTTTTAGATGGCCGCTCCGCTGCAAAAGGAACTCATCCAATGGACGCAAGCGCAATGCCAGTGACCCCCTCATCCGTGCTTGAGCCGAAGAGAACGTGTTTCCGGAGTTCGGGAGGGGACCCCGCCTGCGGCTCATCCGGGTTGCTCTTCGACACACCGGTAAAGTTTACCGAAGGAGATACGATCGGCGCGGCGCCGCTGAGGTCCGAAGCGCGTGAGCTTCATGATGTCGACGCGTCTGTGGCCTAACCGGGCACTGGTAAGAAGGACCGGGTAGGTGCTTCGTCCCCTGCATCTTCTTCGACTAATCTCGGTCGATCTTCCACTGCGCTTCGGTTACGCCCTGCCTTGCTTCAGATGGCACCCGCTATGCATTTAGGCCGAGTGCCTCTTCTTCGTACTGCTCAAATCGGTGACACTGACGGGCGCTTGACGAAGGAGGTCGCGTCATGAGGCGACAAACGGTCTGCTTGGCTCTCTGCAGCAGCTTTACCGTCCTTACCGCGGGCTGCGCCACGGAGAACTTCGTCCAGACGCAAGTGGGCGCGTCGGAGTCCAAGCTCACCCAGCGGGCCGACACTCAGGAGACGAAGCTGCGGGAAACGGAGGCGAAGCTGCGTGAAACCGAAGCAAAGCTGCGTGAAGCCGAAGCGAAGCTGCGGAACACCGCGGATCGCGCCGACGAGGTGGGTGCGCTCGCGAGCGACGCAAAAGCGCGGGCCATGAGCGCGCATGATGCCCAAGCACGGCTCGCGCAGCGCCTCGCGGACCGCAACAAGTTCAGGCTGCTGGACACGGGCTCCATCTACTTCGACTCTGGTAAGACCGACATCCGAGACCGGGACACGAACGAGCTCGAGGACGCCGCCAAGACCCTCAAGGGCGACGCCAACGTGATCCTGGAGCTGCAAGGCTTTGCCGATCCGCGAGGGAATGACCGAGACAACAACGAGCTGGCTCGCGAGCGTGTCGAAGCGGTGATCCGTTATCTCGTGCAGCGTCACGGCATCGAGCTACGGCAGCTGCGGGCCGTCGCCATGGGCAAGGTGGCACTGGTTGGCGAGAAGCCAAGCACGGAAGCGCTTGCCAAGGCCCGTCGAGTGGACATTCGACTGCTCGTCCCGTGGTCATCCTGGGAAGACCCCTTGACCCCGATCGACGCCACCATCCCCGCGCAGACGTCGACCGTCGATCCGTCAGCTGAGGCTCCGTCAGCAAGTCGCGTCGAGGATGATCAACCGGCAACGCTGAAGATGTCAGGTCGACCGGCCCGCGATAGCGACACCCTCAAGAATGACGTGCCCGGCAAGGTGTCGCTGCGCGAATTCTTGAAGACCATCTCGCCAAGGGAGCTCGGCGGCACGGAGTAGGGTAGGGTGAGAGAGTCCGCCGGCACCCGGGGGAACTGCGACTTCACCGTCTAGCTGGCGGCTTTTTCGATCTTGCCCCAGGTGTCGCGCAACCCCACCGTGCGGTTGAACACGAGGCGGCCGGGCGCCGAGTCGCGCGTGTCGGCACAGAAATAGCCGGTGCGCTCGAACTGAACCGGAGCGCCCGGAGCGGCTTCGGCCAGCGCAGGCTCCACGCGACACCCGGAGAGCACGGTCAAGGACTGCGGGTTGAGCGCCGTGCGGAAATCCTCCGCGTCGTCCGGCTTGGCCTGAGCGAAGAGCGTGTCGTAGAGGCGCACCTCCGCCTCCGCGGCATGGGGCGCCGACACCCAGTGAATGGTCCCCTTCACGCTCCGTCCCTTGCTGTCCCCGCCCAGGGTGTTGGGATCGTACTGGCAGCGCACCTCGATGATCTCGCCCGCCGCGTTCTTCTTGAAGTCGGTGCACTGGACGATGTAGGCGTAGCGCAGGCGCACCTCCGCCCCCGGAGCGAGCCGGAAGTACTTCTTGGGCGCGATCTCGCGGAAATCGTCCTGCTCGATCCACAGCTCGCGGCTGAAGGGCACTTTGCGCGTGCCCGCCGACGGATCCTCGGGGTTGTTGACCGCCTCCATCTCCTCCATCTTGCCCTCGGGATAGTTCTCCACGATCAGCTTGAGGGGCCGGAGCACGGCCATGCGGCGCTCCGCGCGCTTGTTGAGATCCTCGCGCACGCAGTGCTCGAGGAGGGCCAGCTCCACCGTGTTGTCGTTCTTGGCCACCCCGATGCGCTCGCAGAAATCCCGGATAGCCGCGGCGGGGTAGCCGCGACGGCGCAGTCCGGCGACGGTGGGCATGCGTGGATCGTCCCAGCCGCCCACGTGGCCACCCTCCACGAGCTGGAGGAGCTTCCGCTTGCTCATCACGGTGTGGGAGAGATTGAGCCGGGCGAACTCGATCTGCTGCGGATGGAAGATGCCGAGGCTGTCGAGGTACCAGTCGTAGAGCGGCCGGTGATCCTCGTACTCCAGGGTGCAGATGGAATGGGTCACCCCCTCGATGGAATCGGACTGCCCGTGCGCCCAGTCGTACATCGGGTAGATGCACCACGTGTCACCCGTCCGCTGATGGGTCGCCTTGCGGATCCGGTACATGACGGGGTCACGGAGGTTGATATTCGGCGAGGCCATGTCGATCTTCGCGCGCAGCGTCTTGGAGCCATCGGGGAACTCGCCCGCGCGCATGCGGCGGAAGAGCGCGAGGTTCTCCTCCATGGAGCGATTCCGGCTCGGCGACTCGCGCCCCGGCTCGGTGAGGGTGCCGCGGTACTCGCGGATCTGGTCGGCGGTGAGATCGTCCACGTAGGCTTTGCCCTTGCGGATCAGCTCCTCCGCCCACTCGTAGAGCCGCTCGAAGTAGTCGCTGGCATGGTAGAGGTGCGGACCCCAGTCGAAGCCGAGCCAGCGCACGTCATGCATGATGGCGTCGACGTATTCCTGGCTCTCCTTGGTGGGGTTGGTGTCGTCGAAGCGCAGGTGGCAGCGCCCCCCGTAGTCCTGGGCGAGGCCGAAGTCGAGGCAGATGGCCTTGGCGTGGCCGATGTGGAGGTAGCCGTTGGGCTCGGGGGGAAAGCGCGTGACCACCTTACCCCCGAAGCGGCCTTCGCGATTGTGCGCCTCGACAATCTCACGGACGAAGTTGGACGCGCGCGTCTCCCCGGTCATAGCCACAATCTTAACAGACGGGGTCAGGTCTTGCATTACGGCATCCAGGTCCGTGGGCGGCGACCGCCCGAACAGCGGCAAATGCCTGGATGCCGTAATGCAAGACCTGACCCCGCACGGACTACGTGACCCGCACGGACTACGTACCCGTCTCCTCGCCTACGGTGCCGAGGAGCCGCCGCACCGGGGGCGCCAGCGCGGGCAGCACCATGACGGCGAGGGCGATGACGAGGAGGATGGTGGCGAGTGGACGCGTGACGAGGATGTCGAAATGCCCACGGGAGAGGAGGAGAGACTGCCGGAGGGACTCTTCGGCCATGCGCCCGAGCACGAAGGCCAGGACGAGGGGCGCCGCCTCGTAGCGGTACTTCTTCATGAGCAGGCCGATGACGCCGAAGGCAAGCATGACCACGATGTCCCACACGTTGCCCGCCTCGCTGTACACGCCGATGATGCAGAAGAGGAGGATCAGGGGAAAGAGCAGACCGTAGGGCACGCGCAGGAGCTGGACCCACAGGCCGATGAGGGGCAGGTTCAGGATGAGCAGGATCACGTTGCCCACGTACATGCTCGCGATCACGCCCCAGAACATGTCCGGGTGCTCGCGGATGAGCAGGGGCCCGGGCTGGACGCCGTGAATGAGAAAGGCGCCGAGGAGCACGGCCATGACCACGTTGGGGGCGATGCCCAGGGTGAGGAGGGGGATCATCGCTCCGCCGGTGGCCGCATTGTTGGCGGCTTCCGGAGCCGCCACGCCCTCGATGGCCCCCGTGCCGAAGCGCTCGGGGTGCCGCGAGATGCGCCGCTCCAGCGCGTAGGAGATGAAGGTGGGGATGATGGCGCCGATCCCCGGCAGGATGCCGAGGAAGAAGCCGAGCACGCTGCCGCGGGCGATGGGCGCCGCCGAGGCCTTCCAGTCGGCGCGCGTGGGCAGGAGCCCCGTGATGCGCGTCTCGAACACTTCCTGGGTCACCCCCCGCTCGATGTTGAGGAGCACCTCGCTCACCCCGAAGAGCCCCATGATGATGGGCACGAGGCCCAATCCGTCGCCCAGCGTCACGCTGCCGAAGGTGAAGCGCGGCGTGGCGAGGATGGGGTCGAGCCCCACCGTGCCCAGGAGCATGCCGAGGAGCGCCATGGCCACGGCCCGCAGCTTCGACCCCGCGGTGAGGTAGGTCACCATGGTGAAGCCGAGGACGAGGAGGGCGAAGATCTCCGGCGGCCCGAAGCGGAGGGCCACGGAGGTCAGGGGCGGGGCGAGCAGCATGATGCCGAGCACGCTGAATGTTCCCGCGATGAACGATCCGAAGGCGGAGATACCGAGGGCGGGCCCGGCACGACCCTGGCGCGCCATCTGGTAGCCGTCCAGACAGGTGACCACCGAGGCCGCCTCGCCCGGGATATTGACGAGAATCGAGGTGGTCGACCCGCCGTACATCGCCCCGTAGTAGATCCCGGCCATCATGATGATGGAAGCGGTGGGGGACATGGCGTAGGTGACGGGGAGGAGCAGCGACATGGTCGCCACCGGCCCGATGCCGGGGAGGACGCCGATCAGCGTGCCCACGAAGACCCCCACGAAGCAGGCGAAGAGATTGGCCGGCGTGAAGCACACGGAGAAGCCGTAGAGGAGCCCGCCGATCAGCTCCACGGCCCCTCCGGCAGGCGCACGTTAAGGGCGCGCGCGAACACGAGGTAGGACAGCACGGACACGGCGACCGCGCTGGCCAGGGCGATCCACCAGCGCTGGCCGTCCAGGACGCGGAAGAAGAAGAACAGCAGCGCCGCCGTGGCCAGCACGAAGCCCGCCGGCTCCAGCGCGAACGTGTAGGCGACGAGCGCGACCAGGCTCACCACCGACTTCCAGCGAGCTCCCGCCTCCTCAGGCGGGGCCGGACTTTCCGGCTCTCGGAGCGCGTGCCAGAGGAGGATCATTCCCACGAGAGCGAGGGCCGCGGCGAGGCAGAGTGGCACGAATCCCGGTCCGGGAGACCCCAGGCTGCCCAGGCGGAGCTTGCGGGCTTCGTTGACGGCGACGAGCGCGAAGACGACGAGGACGAGGGAGCTGACGCGATCGGCGCCGCGCACTACTTCCCGAGACCGAGCTGCCTGGCCAGCCGCACCACGATCTCGTTCTCGCGCTGGATCAGCTTGAGCGTCTCCTCCGGGCCATGGTACTCGACGACCAGGCCGGCCTTCTCAATGGCGCTCACCACCGCCGGATCCTTCATGGTCTTCTCGAGGGCCTGGGTGAGGCGATCCACGATGGCCTTGGGCGTCTTGGCGGGCGCGTAGATCTCCGCCCACGTGCTCAGCGACGCGTCGGGCTGACCCTTCTCGGTCATGGTCGGCACGTTCGGAATCGACGGGATCCGCTTGGTGGCGCTGGTGGCGAGGGCCACCACATCGCCGCTCCGCAGCACCGAGAGCATGGGGCTCAGGGACGCCGCGCCGACCTGGACGTGGCCGCCGAGCACCGCGTTCTTCACCGGTCCCGACCCGCCGAAGGGCACATGGGTCATGTCGAGCCCGTAGGTGAGCTTGAGCAGCTCCATGGTGAAGAAGCTGTTGGTGCCGAGCCCCGCCGTGCCGTAGGAGAGCTTGCCGGGATTCTTCTTCGCGAAGTCGACCAGCTCCTCCAGCGTCTTCCAGGGCGAGCCCGATTTGACCAGCACCACCTGCGAGTCCACGGCATAGGCGCCCACCACGGCGAAGTCGGAGAGCTTGTAGGTGACGTCGGGCTGCGTGGCGGGAAGAATCGTGACGGTGGAGCGGACGGTGGCGGCCAGGGTGTAGCCGTCCGGCTTGGCCTTGGCCACCGCATCCATGCCGAGGGCTCCGCCGCCGCCGGCCTTGTTGACGAGCACCAGCGGCACGCCGAGGTTCGCGGAGAGCTGGGGCTGGATGATCCGGATGGCCGTGTCGGTGGGTCCGCCCGGCGCGAAGGGGATCACGCATTCGATGGGGCGGGTCGGGTAGGGCGCCTGCCCACGGGCGGGCCCGCTCGCTCCGAGGAGCACCATGACCGTGGCGGCCGCCGCGATGAGCCTGTCATTTCGCATGCTCGGTCCTCCCTCCGGAATCCGTCAATGGAAAGGACCACGGGCTCATCTCCTCGGCGCGGCGGCCGAGGGGATCCCAGTCCTGGAAGCGCGCCCACACGTCTTCGCCCGCCTCCTGCGCGTCTCGCCGCAGGGCGGCCATGTCTATGCCGGGAATCACCCGATCCCGCATGCGCACCACTCCGTCGATGACCACGGTCTCCACGTCGTCCCCGATGCCGCACTCCACGAGGCTCTTGATGGGATCGCGCACCGGCCCGTAGCGAAGGGTGCCGTTGCCGGTGAGGTCGACGATCACGATGTCGGCCTTGGCCCCCGGGGCGAGGCGGCCGAGGTCGTCGCGCCCGAGGGCACGCGCGCCGCCGAGGGTGGCGGCAGAGAACACCTCGGCGGCGGTGGCGGCGAGGAGATTGTTGCTCATGACCTTGCCGAAGTACGACGCGGTCCGCATCTGCATGATGAAATCGCGCGGGTAGGTGTCCGTGCCCAGGGCGAGATTGATCCCCGCTTCGCGGTAGCGCTGCCAGGAGTCGAGGCTGCGCGCCCGCCGCGCGATGTTCACCGGACAGTGGGAGACGGTGACCCCGTGGCGGCCCATCAGGGCGAGATCCCGCGCTCCCGAGTAGTTCATCTTCGGATTGTCGGCGACCAGATTGCCGTGGCCGATGGTGAGGTCGGGGCCGAGCAGTCCCACCGACTCCATGAGCTCGATGGGCGTCATGCGATGTTCCGTCACGATCTGGAAGAACTCGATGACGTTGTAGGCGGCGTGGGTCACGATGGGCAGCCCGAGCGCATTGGCGGCCTCCCGGGTCGCCCGCAAGAGATCGACGCTGCACGTCTCGACTTCGCGAGGGGCGAGGAGACCGCGGACGCGTCCCTCCACGGCCCCGTCGACGCGTTCGATGAAGGCGAGGGAGGCCGCGAACTCGCGCCGGCCCGCCACCTCGTCCACCACCCGCGTGAGCCGGCCCCGCTCGTCGCCGACCCAGCGCCCCGAGTCGTACCCCGCCCCGAGATAGGCGCGCACGCCCAGGCGCTCCACTTCTCCGAGCAGCGCGTCCTGCACGCGGAGCTGGCTGCCGAACTCCATGAAGGTGGTGATGCCGTTGCGCAGGAGCTCGGCCACCGTGAAGCGCGCGAGCAGGCGATTGCCCGTCTCCGCGTCCGGCGCGTCGGGGCGGGCGTAGCGGGGATCGCCGCCGACCACTGTGCCCTGGCGGGGCACGGTGATCTCGAGAAACGGCTGGCCGAAGTAATCGGGCCGGCCGGCATCGGAGATGAGGCGATGAGAGGCACGGTGGCCGGAATGCACGTGGGTATCGATGAAGCCGGGGCAGACGAGCTTGCCCCGGGCGTCGATCTCCTCGTCGACCGGTCCG
>DASYQB010000087.1:0-6179 GCA_036005985.1 Candidatus Methylomirabilota bacterium
CGGCGCGTCGGACCGACTCCATCCAGGGAAAAAGCGACTGACGCTGAGGCTGGTGCAAGCGGTCCTCCATGGCGAGTGCCAGGAGATCGATGCGCCCCGACACGACGGAGGCGAGAAGAAGCCCCAGGCGCTGGAGATTGAACACGGCATCCGATCGGGAGACAGCCTCGGAGAGAACAGCCCGCGCTTCCCGCGTCGAGCTTTCCGTCTCCGGCACCAGGACTACCCAGCCAATCTCCGCGGATACGGGCAGCGATACGGCGGTCACCCGGTCGCCCGCCGCGCACGAGACCGTCAGACCTCCCAAGAGCGCAGCCGCGACATTGTCCGGATGGCCCTCGGCACGAGAGGCCAGGGCCAGGATTGCGTCGCGGTCGAGCGGAGAGCCCAGGGCGGCATTGGCCGCGATCAGGCCTCCCACCCAAGCCGCCGCGCTCGAGCCGAGGCCCCGGGCGGGGGGGATTCGATTCACGCAGCGGATGGTCGCGCCCGGGAACCGCCGCCCCGCAGCCTCATGAGCCATGTGCGCGGCGCGCGCTACCACGTTGTCGGCCCCCGTGGCGAGGCTCCCCGCCCCCTCCCCTTCGATGGCCACCACCACGCCCTCGGCCTCCTCGTAGGCGATGTCGTTGTAGAGCCCCAGGGCGAGGCCGAGCACGTCGAAGCCCGGGCCCAGGTTGGCGGAGGTCGCCGGCACACGCACCTCGATCATGGGAGGCGAAGCGCTAGGAACGCCGACGCCGGATGAGCTCCATGCCGGCTTCGTCGTGGACGTAGATGACCGCTCTCACCGTGATGGCCCCCAGGGTGAAGATGATGACGACCGAGAGGGCGAGGTCGATGGCCGTGAGGTAGTAGAGATTCGCCGGAGTGAGGATGGAGCGAATACCCCACACGCCGAGCACGAGCGCTCCCGAGTTCAGGACGAGATCGTGAAGGGGTCGCAGGAAGACGGAATAGGCGGCGGCGGCGGCGATGAGCAGGACAAGGAGCACGGCGAGCACGCGAAGGTAAGGTGGCCGCTCGAACCCCATCTCGAAGGCCTCGACGTACTCGAACGGGTCGTCGGCAGCTCGGATGCTCGCGCGGTCGAGCATGATGGGGCCGGTCATGGTCTGGCGCGGCAGCAGCTCCTGCACGGACAGGAAGAGGTGCCCCTTGGCGTCGGCGGGGGAGAGGGTCTCCGGCAGGCTGTTCGGGCGCAGGCGCTGGAGCACCACCCCCACCACGAGGCGATAGCTGTCGAACGGATAGTGTATGGGATGGCCCCGCACCGGAAGCTGGATGAGCTCGGAGATCTCCGAGTTGCTCTGGGGCAAGGTGACGCTGACCGACGGCGGCATACCGTCGGCATCGAGGTCGTCCTGGGTCACCGAGACGAAAAGCACCCGATCGCTCCAGTCGCACGCGACGCACACGTGGTGTCCGGAGACACGGATGGAGGCGAGGAGCTGGGTCTCGTCGATGGCCACGAAGGCCATGTGCAGCTTGGTGTGGTTCCGATGCGAGGTGTCCGGTCTGTCCCGGGTGATCTTGACCACCCGTCCCGTCACCGGTCCGAGGATGTCGTCGACCACGCTCTTCACGGAGAAGGGCAGCGTCACCACGACGCTGAGGGCAACCAGGGAGGTGAGGAAGAAGGCGATCCGGTATCTGAGTCGGCGGCTCCGTTGTTCTGCTTCGCTGCCGTTGCCCTCCGCCGGGCTCATGGCGCGAGAATAACCCGGCGCGGCCCGTGGAACCTAAAGTCGCCGCAACAGCCACTCCGGGGTGAGGCTCAACGTCCACGAGTTGAGGAGAATGTAGTAGTTGGTCGCCACGAGCACGCCGACCACGATGAGGAGAACGCCCGCGGCGCGCTCCACCACGGGAATGAACGGACGGTAGCGCTTGAAGAAGCGGAGGAAGAAGCCCAGGCCGAGGGAGAAGACGAGAAAGGGCAAGCCGAGCCCCGCGGAATATGCGACGAGCAGTCCCACCCCGTGCCTCACCGTGCTTTCGCTGCTCGCCAGGGTGAGGATGGCGCCCAGGATCGGACCCACGCAGGGCGTCCAGCCGATCGCGAAGGTCAGTCCCACCGCGAAGGAGCCGATGAAGCCCGCGGGCTTGTTGCGAATCTGGAGCTGACGGGTGCGGCTGAGCACGCCCCACTGCAGGAAGCCGGCGATATAGAGCCCGAAGAAGATGATGAGGATGCCGCCCGCGATGCGAATCCAGTCACGGTATTCGAGGAAGAATTGACCCGCCGCGCTGAAGGACGCGCCCAGGCTCACGAAGACCGCGGTGAAGCCGGCGATGAAGGCCAGCGAGTGGAGGAGTATCCGCGAACGCTCGGATACCGAGACCTCCGAGGTGAGCCGGTCCACGGACATTCCGGTCACGAACGAGAGATACGAGGGGAAGAGGGGCAGCACGCAGGGCGAGAGAAACGAGAAGAGCCCGGCGGAGAAGGCGACGAGGATACCCAGTGACTCAGCCACGCGGCTTGCCATCCTTTAAGAGGGCCTCGATGTAGGCGAAGGCCGCCTTGCCGTCCCAGTCGCGCGGGCCAAGGGCGATGGCGCGGAGCGTGCCGCTCCGGTCGATGATGAAGGTCGACGGGACAGAGCGCGCACCGTAGAGCTGGGCCACCTCCATCTTCGGGTCGAGGCCCACCGGATAGGTGTACTTGGACTGCTCGATGTACGGCTTGACCGCCTTGGCTCCTCCCGAATCCATGCTGAGGGCGATCACCACCAGTCCCTCATCCTTGTAGCGCCGCCACAGACGCTCCATGGCGGGCATCTCTTCCTTGCAGGGCGGGCACCAGGTCGCCCAGAGATTCAGGAAGACCACCTTGCCCTTGAGATCGGCGAGCCGGAGCCCGCTGCCGTCGAGTGAGGCGACCTTGAAGTCCTTGGCCTGCTGCTGGCGATTGGGCTTGATCAGGTCGAGCTCTTTTGCCGGATCGACGGCGGCGATAGCCGGGAGCACGGCACAGACGAGAAAAGCAAGAGCGATGCGCCACGCTCGAGACATTGTGCACCGAGTATACATGGGCGGGGCGGCCCTCATGCCCTCGGCTCTTTGTGATAGCTTACAGGGACATCCATGGGCGTCACGATCATCGCCGATGACCTGACCGGTGCCTGCGACACCGGTGCCCTCTTTGCCGGACAAGGGCCGGTCGGCGTCTTCGTCGCGCCGGAGCTCCCTGGTCCCGAAGTGGATGCGGCGGCTCTGGACATCGAGACTCGTGCCCTTTCCGCCCCCGAGGCAGCGCGGGCAATGCGACGTCTCACCGCGGCCACCCGGGCGCGCCTCGTCGATCACCCCGTCTTCAAGAAGATCGATTCGACGTTTCGTGGCCCCATTGCCGCCGAGCTCGATGCGCTCGTGGAGGGTGTGGACGCCCGGGCCGCGCTGGTCTGCCCAGCCTTTCCCGCGCAGGGCCGCACAGTCGTGCACGGTCTCCTGTCCGTGCATGGCGTCCCCGCCCATGAGTCGGCCATCGGCCTCGATCCCGACTACCCAGGCGCCACCTCCGATGTCGTCGACATCCTCTCGCGACATTCGAGTCTGCCCGTATCGCTGCTCCCCCTCAAGGAGGTGCGCGGCTCTCAGGAAGAGCTCGGGCGGGCGCTGCGTGAACGCCATGGCCTCGTGGTCGCCGACGCCGAAACCGACGGAGACGTGAACGCGCTGGCTCACGTCGCGCTCGGCCATAGCGGGATCATTCTCGCCGGCTCGGCCGGGCTCGCTTCCGCCGCCGCGAGAGCGTGGGGCCATGCCACGCCCGTCCCACCCATGCCCACTCCCGGAGCCTGGCTCATCGTGGCGGGCAGCCAGCACCCGACCACTCGCGCCCAGATACGCGAGCTCGAGGACTCGGGCGTGATCGGCCTGCGAGTCGAGGGATCGCGCGAGGCCGACCTCGATCGGGTCATCGACGCGATCCGCACCGGCCGTCCCGCCTTCCTCGCCACTGGAGACACGCTCGACGGAGCCCGCGACCAGGTAGCCCGACGCCTCGCCGTCGCGGCGCGGGCTGTTCTCTCCGCGTCGACCCCGTCGCTCGTCGTTCTCTCTGGTGGCCAGACCGCTCTGGCCGTGATGCGAGCGCTCGGCGCCCACCACCTCGAAATCGACGGCGCTCCCGCGGGTGGGCTGGCTCTCGGTCGCCTCATTGCCGATGGCAGGCCTCCCCTACCCTTGCTGACCAAGGCCGGTGGCTTCGGCTCGCCCGGTCTCTTCGCCGCCTTCGGGAAAGGATCCGCGTGATGGCCAAGCGCCTTCCCCTCCTCGGTATCACCATGGGAGATCCCGCCGGGGTCGGCCCAGAGATCACCGCCAAGGCACTCACCGTCCCCGGGGTCGTGGGGTCGTGCCGGCCGCTGGTCATCGGCGACCGGTCGGTGATGGAGGCTACCCTCGCCCTGCTTCGCTCGCCCCTCACCCTCCACGCCGTGGCCAAGCCCGCCGAGTGTCTCTTCGAGCCCGGCACGCTCGAATGCCTCGACCTGGGGAACGTGGATGCGGCCACCCTCCCTCGCGCACAGGTGAGCGCGGGAGCGGGCCGCGCCGCCTACGCCTATATCGAGAAGGCGGTGAGGCTCTGCCAAAGCGGCGAGATCGATGGCATGGTCACCGCCCCCGTCAACAAGGAGGCCCTCGCCGCCGCGGGTGTCCAGCACTCGGGGCATACGGAGATCCTCGCCAAGCTGTCCGACACCAGGGACTTCGCCATGCTCCTCATGGGCCGAGAGCTCAAGGTGATTCACGTGACGACCCACGTCGCCCTCCGGCGCGTGCCCGATCTCTGCACCGAGGATCGGGTGCTGCGCGTGATCCGGCTCGCCCAGCAGACCATGAACGGACTGGGGGTGGCCCGGCCCCGCATCGCCGTGTGCGGCCTCAACCCGCACGCGGGTGAAGACGGGCTGTTCGGTGACGAGGAAAAGACGCAGATCATTCCCGCCATGGAGACGGCGCGTCGCGAAGGGCTCGACGTGCACGGTCCGCTCCCCGCCGACACGCTCTTCTCGCGCGCGCGAGGCGGCGAGTTCGACATCGTCGTCGCCATGTATCACGATCAGGGCCACGTCCCCGTCAAGACTCTCGGCTTCACCTACGACGAGGCGCGCGGCCAGTGGACGGGGCTCTCCGGTGTCAACGTGACGGTGGGCCTCCCGTTCTTGCGCGTGTCCGTCGACCACGGCACCGCCTTCGACCGCTCGTGGAAGGGCATCGCCAACCCCGAAAGCATGCTCGAGGCCATCGACGTGGCGGTCCGGATGCTGAGCCCCCGTGCCGACTAGCGTGGCCACTACAAGATCGCGGAGATCGGCGGGGACGGCTTCGGCCCCGACGTGCGACGCGCCTTCGAGGCGTGCCAGGCGCGCGCCTCCCGGCTTGGGAGCAGCGCGAGCAAGGTCACGGGCGTGGACAAGGCCAAGGAACCCGGAGCCCGTAGGCGCGAGATCGGTGGAAATGCCACCTCGCGCGCGCCGGGCGAAGCCGTCATCAGAGCGCTCGAGGGCGCAGGAGACAGCACATGGACGAGCGGCAGCTTTGCGACTTGATCGAAGACGTGCGCGGCGGGCGCCTGGGCCGCCGGGCCTTCGTGCACATGATGGTGAGCCTCGGCCTGACCGCGCCCTTCGCCGCGCAGATGCTCGCCGCCGCGGGCGTCGCCCACGCCCAGGCGAAGAATCCGGTGTTCACGCCGACCAAGCGGGGCGGGGGCGGACCGCTCAGGATTCTCTGGTGGCAGGCGCCGACCCTCCTCAATCCCCACTTCGCCACGGGCACCAAGGATCAGGATGCCTCCCGCATCTTCTACGAGCCGCTCTGCTCCTACGATCCGGACGGGAACCTCGTGCCCATCCTCGCCGCGGAGATACCCAGCGTGCCGCGCGGGACGCTGGCCAAGGACGGAACGTGGGTGATCTGGCGGCTCAAGCGGGGCGTCACCTGGCACGACGGCAAGCCCTTCACCGCCGACGACGTGATCTTCAACTGGGAGTTCGCCACCGACCCCGCCACCGCCGCGGTGACGAGCGGCTCCTATACGGGGGTGGAGCGCGCGGAGAAGATCGACGCCCACGCGGTCAAGCTCGTCTTCAGCAAGCCTCAGCCCTTCTGGTTCGATGCCTTCTGCGGGTATCGCGGCATGATCATTCCCAAGCACCTCTTCGAGG